>CANHLE010000128.1 GCA_947461435.1 Paracoccaceae bacterium
CAGTTGTCGAAACAACAAAAGCCGCAAAACAGTGAAGCTTTCACCAAGATCATCGGGCCGAAACCCTACCTGGCCGATATGCAAACAGTTAAACGCCGATGCGCCCAAACCGCCCACATATCTCTTCATCTATAACAATTTCAAAGAGCGAGGACACAAAAATAACCGAACCGCCAATCTCTTGGCGCGTCCTGCAACCTTATCTCCAGAGTGTTTCGCTTCTGCTTTCGCTTCAGCTTCCGTCGACTTCGTTCTGCGTTTCCGCGTCTCTTCGTCTTCGGTGAGGGGTATTTACGTCTGCACCACCGTGGCCGCAAGAGGAAAAATCACCGACTGTCGCATTTTTTTCATATCGCCTGCTTTTGTTGAGGTTTTATGCAGCCGTCGCCCAAACTATCCACAGGCCCCGCATGACCCGGCCCGCCAAAATGGGGGCCGGGGCGCGAATCGTGTGCGAATCTCAGGCGATTCCCGGGAGTTGGTGGGTGATCCGGCCCCCGGCGATGGTCAGAGCGATTCCCATTTGGTCAAAGGAGTTCGGCGGGGTGGTTTCGAAGTCGCCATCGATCAGCACCAGATCGCCCGCCAATCCCGGTTTCAGCGTGCCAGTCAGACCTTCCAGATGGGCGGCCCAAGCGCCGCCAGCCGTATAGGCATACAGACTGTCCATCAGATCCATCCGCTCGTCATCGGCGCCCTCGAAGGGCACGCGGCAGAGGGCCGCCCTCATGCCGCGCAGCACCGAGACATCCGTCACGGGCCAATCACTGGCATAGGCGATGGGCGCGCCGTGATCGCGCAGCGTCTTCCACAGGTAGGCATCCCGCCAGCGCGGACGATGAAATACCGTGTCCATGGACTCGATCGGGAAATCCATGGCCCCCGGGGCATGCGGCGGCTGAACGCTTGCGGTGATGCCCAAGGCGCCAAGGCGCGGCACATCGGCCCGGTCGATCAGTTCGATATGTTCGATCCGGTGGCGGCTGTCGCGCGGGCCGTTGCGCTTTTGCGCCGCTTCATAGCCGTCGATCGTTGTGCGCACGGCGCCATCGCCAATGGCGTGGACGGCAATCTGCAAACCCCGCCTGTCAATGTCGGCGCAGATGTCGTTGAAGCGGTCTGGCGCGAACAAGGGTTCAGAGGTGTGACCGGGCACACCGGGATACTCCGTCAACATAAATGCGGTGCGGCTGTCGACCACGCCGTCCATGAACATCTTCACAAAGCCCGACCGCACCCATTCACCCGTAAAGTCCCGCGCCATGGCACTGGCCCGTTCCAGCGCGGACAGATCCATGTGGGGTTTCATATGGAAGGGAACCACAACGCGGGCCGTCAATCTGTCTTCCGCCGCCATTTCGGACAAAAGTTCGCAAAGATACCGATTGCCATCCATATTCACCATCGAGGTGATGCCTTGGCGGGCGCAATGGGCCAATCCCCGGGCAATATGCGCTTTGTCGGCCTCGCGGTCGGCGGCCGATGGCGCCAGGGCCGGTTCTTCGCCGGTGGCGATGCCCAGATTCAACCGTTTGAGGCCGGCACAGTCGATGATGGGGCCAAAAGCCTCAAATTCCCGCAATTCGCCGGTGGCGGTGCCATCGGGGGCCATCACGATTTCATGGCCATGCGGCATGGGCGCACCGTGCAAGATGCCCCCGGCGGTCAGCGCGGCGGTATTGGCCCAGACGGTATGGTGATCTGGTGCCATCATGGCGATCGGCCTGTCCGAGATGATCTGGTCCATCAGGTGGCGGGTGGCGTCTGTCCCCAAGCAGCCATAGGCCGCGCCCTGTGCGAAGACGACTGCGGTGTTTGGATGCGCGCTGGCATAGGCCCGAAAGGCTTGCGCGACGGCATCAAAGCCGGTGATGCCCCCCAATTGCAGCTGCATCAACTCGGCCCCGCCCAGCGCCAGATGCAAATGGCTTTCCACGAACCCGGGCAAAAGCATCCGGCCTTTTGCATCGATCACCCGGGTACCGGGCGTGGCCAAAGCCTCGACCTCGGCGCGGGTGCCGACAGCGACGATCTTGCCGCCGTCCAGCGCCACGGCTTCGGCTCTGGGCCGGGCGGGGTCCATGGTCACTACCTTGGCATTTGTCACAATCAGATCCACGATCACCGCGAAGTCTCCTTTTAATTGTCTATTGCCTGTCCGATTTTGGCGGGGTCAGGCCTGCTGGCGGATCGCAGCCCCCCCCGGGTGGGGGCTGCGCCCGATCTTAGCCGTTGACGCGTTCCGCCATGACACAGAGCATTTCGAACATTAGGCTGATGCCCAGCCATGCCGTTCCGCCTGAGGCGTCAAAGGGCGGGGACACTTCGACCAGATCGGCACCGACGACGTTCAAGCCGCGCAATCCGCGCGCCACTTGCAGGGCTTGCCAGCTGTTGGGACCGCCCACTTCGGGCGTGCCAGTGCCGGGGGCAAAGGTTGGGTCCACAAAATCGATGTCATAGGTGACATAGGTCGGCCCCTGCCCCGCAATCTCGCGCGCCTGAACCATCACATCCTCTGCGCCGCGGGCATGGAATTCTGCGATCGGGATGATGGTGATGCCAACGCTTTTCGCAAAGTCCCAATCTTCGCGGCCATAGGCGGTGCCGCGCACCCCGATGATGACGTACCGTTTTGGGTCCAACAGGCCCTCTTCGACGGCGCGGCGGAACGGCGTGCCATGGTTATAGCGCGAGGTTCCGAAATAGATATCGTTCAGGTCGGTATGGCTGTCGAACTGGATCATGCCAACGGGGCGCGATTTGGCGACCGCGCGCAGGATCGGCAGGGTGCACAAATGGTCGCCGCCCCCCGTAAGGGGCAGAACACCGGCCTGAACGACGCGGGTGTAAAACGCCTCCATCCGGGCAAGGGAATCCATCAGATCACCCGGATTTGGCGCGACGTCGCCCAGATCGGCGCAGCGCGCCAGATCAAATGGCGCGACCCAAGTGGCCCCGTTCTGCGCGCGGATCATGGTGGACAGATCGCGCAATTGACGCGGACCATGGCGCGGGCCGGGCCGGTTTGTGGTGCCGCCATCCCAAGGCGCGCCGATCAGTCCGATCTGCACCTGCGAAAAACGGGGGTGGTCAAAGGGTACATGCGGCAATCGCATGAAGGTCGGCACCCCCGCGAATCGCGGCAGATCAAAGCCCGACACGGGCTGAAAGAAAGTATCGCTGACCATAAGGCCCATCCCTGTTCTACGGCGGCATTCTGATTCGTCCGCCCGTTCTGGGGCGAGTTTGCCAAGCCTTGCCGGTACAGAACATGCCAAAAGCGTCAAAACTCGCCGGGTTCGCCCCTCGGCTTCTGCACAGCCCTTGACCCTTGGCAGCAGTTGCGCCCTTATCCGCCCAGTGATCCAAAGGACGTCGCCCATGTTTTCCAAAACCGCCGACCCGACCGCCGCCCCTTCGCCGCGCAGCAGCAATGCCAGATCTGTTCTTGCCTCTGATCTGCGCATCACCGGCGAGATTTCATCGACAGGTCATGTCGAGATCTTGGGAGAGGTGGATGGCAACGTCACCGCCCGGGGCGTGATTTTGGGCACCGAGGGCCGTTTGTCAGGCCAAATCTCGGCCGAGACGGTTGAGATCAAGGGTAAATTGGACGGCAAGGTCACCAGCAACGACTTTTCCCTGCGGTCAACCGCGCAGGTCGCGGCAGATGTGACCTACAAGACTTTGGTCGTGGACAGCGGCGCGCAGATCGAAGGGCGCTTTGCCGTCGCGCGGGACCTTTAACGCCTTAGCGTTTGGGCGGAATGGAATAGGTCAGGCTGGCCCGAGCTACGGGGTCAGGCTTGCCTTCCGAGTAAAGCATGACATCCCCCACGGCCAGCACACGGCCCAGCTTTAACACCCGCGCCTGAGCCAGCAGATCGCAGCCCGCTTCGGGCTTTCGCATGAAATCGATGCTGCAATTTGTGGTGACGGCCAGCGCAACCGGCCCCAGTTGCGCCAAGATCGCCAGATACATCGCGACATCGGCCAGCCCGAACATGGCGGGGCCTGACACCGTATCGCCGGGGCGCAAATGACGGGCCGCGACCATCAGGCGCAAGGTGAGCCCCTGATCATCCACCCGTTCAACCCGGAAATCATCGGCAACCTGTCCAAAGTCGCGGGTCAGAAAAGCTTGCAACTGGGCTGCGTTCATCTGATGCGGCATGCTTTCCCTCCGGCGAATTGCGGCCTAAGGTTGGGCAAAAGTCGGGGGGATGCAAGTGGACCAATCCGTTTTGATGCGGCAAGACGCCGGCGCCGTGGTGCGGTTGACCTTGAACGATCCGGGGCGGTTCAACGCCCTGTCGGACGAGATGATCTTGGCCCTGTCGGTTGAAATCGCGGCGCTTGGCAAAAGACCCGATGTGCGGGTGGTGGTGATTGCCGCCGCCGGCAAGGCCTTTTGTGCGGGCCATGATCTGCGCCAGATGCAGGCCGGACGGGCGGACGCGGATGGCGGACAGGAAAGGTTCGCAGCCTTGTTCGCCCAATGCGGGGCGATGATGCAATCGCTGTCGGCCCTGCCGCAGATTGTCATCGCCGAAGTTCAAGGCGTCGCAACGGCGGCCGGCTGTCAGCTGGTCGCGTCTTGCGATATGGCCGTTGCAGCCGACACGGCCCGGTTTGGGGTCAACGGTGTCAATCTGGGTTTGTTTTGTTCCACCCCGATGGTCGCGTTGACGCGTAAGGTTCCGGCGTCGGTGGCGATGGAGATGCTGACGACGGGCGAATTCATCTTGGCTCCGCGCGCGCGTGAGGTGGGGTTGATCAACCGCGTGGTGGCGGCGGACGCGCTGCGGGCGGCCACAGACGCGCTTGCAGGCGTTGTTTCGGGCAAACTTGGCACGGCGCTGCGTCTGGGCAAGGCGGCGTTCTGGGCCCAGCAGGAATTGCCGGTTGGCCCGGCCTATGAGGTTGCGGCGCGGGCCATGGTTGACAACATGATGCACCCCGATACCGCCGAGGGGATCGACGCCTTTTTGGAAAAGCGCCCGGCAAAATGGGCCGCGGACAGCTAGATCATCCTGCGCCGCCTTCGCCGCCCCCCAGCCCAAGGCGCATGAGCCAAAAGGTCATTGCCAGCCCAAGGCCGACCAAAGCCAAGACCAGACCATAAACGGCCCCTGCCCCGCCCAGCGCCATGGCCCAAGCCCCGACAGACGGGCCAAGCGCCGAGGCCAAGATGGGCGATACGGCAACCGCGCCTGAAATCGCGCCAAAGCCGCGGTGCCCCAACATCTGCGCGATCAAAACGGGCCGCAAGATGGACAACGTTCCCATGCCCGCCCCTTGCAAGGCGGCCACAACAAAAATCAATCCGGGCGCGGCACCGGCCCAGATCAGGGCAAGGGCCGCCAGCGCCATTGACAGAACGCAAACCAAGGTGGCCCGCGCATTGTTCACCCGGCGTTCGAAGACCATCAGCACAATGCGCCCGGCAACCTGCGAGGGGCCGATACAGGCGGCGGCAAGCGTTGCCATGCCGGGGCTGGCCCCGCGTTCGGCAAAAAGGACCAAGACGAATGTCAAAAGGATCGCGTGGTTCAGGCCCAAGGCCCCGCTCATCCCCGCGATGGCCCAGAACGGTGCCTTGCGCATGGCCACGCGCAGATCAGCCGGATCATGCGGAACGCGGCCCGTGGCCCCGGCCCGTTCGATCTGGCGCAGGCGGCGCACGGCGAAAACATTCAGCGGCACCGCGCCGAACAGGATCAGACCGCCGAAGACCACATAGGTCAGCGCCGGGCCGATCACTGCGGACAGGGCGTGCGCCAAAGGAAACGCCAAAGTGCCCGCAAGCCCGGCAACCAATGTCACCCGTGTGATGGCGGGCCGCGCCCGGTCGCCAAGACGGCGTGTCAAAAAGGCGAAACAGGTTTCATAGTACATCCCCGCCTGCGTGACCCCGATCACCGCCCAAAGGGCCATCCACACGAGCAGTGTCGGCGCAAACCCCATCAGGGCCACCCCTGCCGCCGCAACAATGGGCAGGTAAATCAGCATTTCCCCGCCAAAGCCGCTGTCCACCAGCCGGCCTGTGAACGGGGTCAAAAGGGCGGTCAGCAGGAAGGCAAAGGTCGGGCCCGCCGCCAATTGGGCACCCGACCATCCGGTCAGGTTCAGCAAATCAGGCAGCAAGGCCGGAAAAGCGTAATAGGCCCCGGCATAGGTCAGCGTTTGTGCCAGGGCCAAGGCCCAAACGGCGGGGGCCTCGCTTTTGGGGGTCACAATGCGTATAGTCCGGTGAATTTATGCTCCAGATACTCCAGCAGTGGCCCTTCGGAGGGTTCAAATCCGCAGGCCTGCCGAATGGTTTCGCGCGGGTCATACAATCCGCCGTGGCGTTGCAGTTTTTCGCGAAGCCATTCTGTCGCGGGGGCGGTGTTGCCCTGCGCCAAGGCATCGTCAATCGCCGGAAGATCAGACCGCAGGGCCTTCCAAAGGCAGCCGGCATAGACATTGCCCAAGGTATAGGTTGGAAAATATCCAAACAAGCCGCAGGACCAGTGCACATCTTGCAGCATGCCATGCGATGGGCGATCAACCGCCACCCCGAAATCAGACAGGAAACGGTCGTTCCAGGCCGCTTCAAGATCATCGACGCCCAGATCGCCGCGCATTAGGGCCCGCTCCAGATCGAAGCGCATCATGATGTGCAGATTGTAATGGATCTCGTCGGCCTCGGTGCGGATGAATCCGGGCTGGACCCGGTTGATTGTGGCCGCAAATTCTGCCGCCGAGGCAATGCCAAAATCGCCAAACCGCTGGCGCATTTCGCCAAACATCCAACCGGTGAACGCAGAGGAGCGGCCCATCTGGTTTTCGTAGATCCGGCTTTGGCTTTCATGCACCCCCATCGAACAGCCGTGGCCAATCGGCGTCAGGGCGTAATCGGGATCGATCGCCAGTTCATAGCTGGAATGGCCCACCTCGTGGATGGTGGAGTAAAAGCAGTTGAACGGATCGCTTTCGACCACCCGCGTGGTGATACGGCTGTCTTGCCATGTGCCCGATGAAAACGGGTGCACGGCCAGATCGATGCGGCCCCGCGAAAAATCATAGCCGAAGGTCGCGGCCAGATCGCGCGAAAACCGCAACTGCGCATCTTGGGCGAAATGCCCCGAGATGGGCTTGGGCTGATGGGGGGCCGCCAAGACCCGCGCGCGCAGGGCCACCAGCCTTGGGCGCATGGCATCGAACATCGCCTTGATGGTATCGCCCGTGGCCCCCGGTTCGTAGTCTTCGATCAGCGCGTCATAAGGATCGCCGCCCTGCGCCAGACATTGCGCCTCTTGGCGGCGCAGCGCGATCACCTCTTTCAACGTCGGCAAAAACGCCGCAACATCATCGGCGGCACGCGCGGCGGCCCAGATGCCCTGCGCGGTCGAGGTCAGACGGGCCAAGGCCTCGGCCAGATCGGCGGGCACTTTGGTATTGCGCAGAAAACTACGCCGAATGTGGCGCAGTTGCGCCTCGGCGGCCTGATCCTGCGCCGTGGCCTGATCGAGCCAGTCCGCGATCCGCGGGTCGGTTTTGCGCGCGTGCAGCACCGATTCCAGCGCCGCCATTTCTTCGCCCCGTTGCTGCGAGGCTGCGCGCGGCATCATGGTTTCTTGATCCCAGCCCAGCCGCTCCATCACAAGGCCCAAAGCCTCGGTTTGGCGCTGATGGGCCATCAGGTCTGCATAGGCGTTTGTATTGGTCATAAGGTTCCCCCCCGGATCGTGCCCGCAATGGGGTACATGGACATGTGCCGCGCGCGCAGGATCAGCACCCAAAGAATGACGGCGCCAATCTGATGGGTGATGGCGACATGGACGGTTGCCGCTGTCAACGCGGTGTAAATCCCAAGGCTGACTTGAAGCAGCATCATGCCCAGCATGGCATGAAACGCCCCGCGCGTTGCGCCATTCACGGACTTGCGGCCCCGCGTCCAAGCCACAATGCCGAACGCGAACAGCAGATATCCCACCATTCGGTGATTGAACTGAACAAGGCCCGGGTTTTCAAAAAAGGCCTGCCACAGCGCCCCGCCCGGAACATAAAAGGCGTCTGCCGGGAAAAACTGGCCATTCATATCGGGCCAGGTCGGAAAACCGCGCCCGGCATCGATGCCGGCAACCAAAGCGCCCAGAAGGATCTGCACGAAGGCCAGATGCATCAATCCGGTGGACAGACCTTTCAACTTTGCCTCGCCGGCGCGGCGCGCCTGCATCAGATCTGTTTCGGACCGCCCAAGCAAAAGGAAATACCATGTGATCAGGCCAAAGATGATGAAGGCCAGCCCCAAATGGGTGGCCAAACGGTAAGATTGCACATCCACCCGCTGCCCTTGCAAGCCGGACGACACCATCCACCACCCGATCGCGCCTTGCAGCCCGCCCAAAGCGCCGAGCAGCAGCAGTCGCCCTGTCCAGCCCGCCGGAATTTTCCGGGCGACCAGAAAGCCGAAAAAGCCCAAGGCCCAGACCAGACCAATCACCCGGCCCAACTGACGGTGCCCCCATTCCCACCAGAAGATGGATTTGAAAGCCGCCAAATCCATTCCCTTGTTTTGCAGAAGATATTCGGGGCTGGCTTGATACTTTGCGAACTCGTCCGCCCAATCGGCCGCGTTCAGCGGGGGGATCGCCCCATGCAGCGGTTTCCATTCGGTGATGGACAGCCCGCTGTCTGTCAGGCGGGTCAATCCGCCGACGATGATCATCGCGGCCACCAGCAGAAAGATCAGCGCCAACCACAGTCGGATGGCCC
>CANHLE010000129.1 GCA_947461435.1 Paracoccaceae bacterium
ATGGGATATGCGGCGGCCGGGATCAAGGCACAGAAGATCCTGCGCGAGATCGAATTGCCCGACGAAATGATCGAGGCGATGGACGCAGATCCTGAGCTTGCCGAGGCGTTTCATGCCCTGACACCGGGGCGTCAAAACAGCTATGTCATTGTGCTGAAAGGGGCGAAGGCGGCGGCCACCCGTGTGGCGCGGATCGAAAAACTGCGGGCCAAGATCATCGCTGGCAAGGGCGCGAACGAGTATTGATCGATGAAGGGGGCCGCGGCGGGCGGTTTGACCGGGGCCGTCAGGCGCGCCGATCTGATGGCTTGTGCCCGGTGCCGGCCTGTCATTGAAGGTTCACGGCGCAGTCACCAGCCGGTCACCAAATCCCTTCAGCCTGCGGATACCTCGGCTTCTTACAAAGGATCTGCACATGCTGTCTCGCCGCCAGTTCATGGCCACCACGGCCGCCGTCGCCACCTTGTCTGCCACGCGCCTTGTCGCCCAAGACAGAAAAACCCTGCAAGTGTTCATCGATGGGGATACCAATATCTCTGATTGGTGGAACAACATCTTGAAGCCGGCCTTCGAGGCTGCGCATCCGACCCACACGTTCAATGTGACCATCACCCGCGGCGTGGCCGACGGCAACGGAACCATTGCTGCGCGCGCCTTGGCCGCCATGCAATCGCAAACCGACCCGCAGGTTGACTATTTCGAAGAGATCGAGCCGGCTTCGGTTGCCGGATCGGTTGAGGCCGGCCTGTGGCTGGAGGTGACTGAGGCCAATGTGCCGAACCTGAAGATGATCAACCCCGCCGCCATCCAGACTCCGATCCGGATGCCCTATCGTGGCAGCCAGGTTCTGATCGCCTATGACAGCGCCAAGATCCCGACGCCGCCGAAAACCTTTGCCGACCTCGTCGCATGGGCCAAGGCCAATCCGGGCCGTTTCACCTATGGCCGTCCGGACAAGGGCGGTTCGGGGTCCAACTTTGTGATCCGCGCCATCCACGAGGCCAACGGCCAAGACCCCGCCGCCTTTACCAAGGACAATTTCGACGCCGCCAAGGCTGAAGAAATGCTCCAAAAGGGCTGGGCGATCCTGAAAGACCTGCATCCCTTCACCTTTGGCGAAGGCACCTATCCGGCTGGCAACACCCCCGCATTGCAACTGCTGGCGCAGGGCGCGGTGGACATGATCCCGGCTTGGTCTGATCAGGCCTTGCAGGCCATCAAGACCGGCGTTCTGCCCGAAACCGTCAAGGTCGTGCAGTTGCAGGATCTGGCTTTGTGCGGTGGGTTCGCCTATTCCGCCATCCCGGCCAACGCAACCGATCTGGAAGGCGCCTTGGCCTTGGCCAATTTCATGCTGTCGCCCGAATCGCAAACCTCTTGTGTGCGCGATATCGGCGGTTTCCCGGGAATTTCGTGGGATAACCTGCCCGCAGAACTGAAGGCCGAATACATCGACGTGATCCCGGTTTCGATCCCGACCTTCCCGTCGGGCGACTGGCAGACGGCCAAGAACGATGGTTGGTACAAGAACGTCGCGACCAATATCGTACGCGACTGATGAGCGATCTGGCACAGATGTCCGCGGGCGCTGTCCGCGGACCCGCCAAACGGACCGGTCATGGCACACAGGCCATGGCCGGTCTTGCCCTTGTGGCATTGCCGATGGCCATGCTGCTGGGCCTGATCCTGTGGCCCACGATGCGCATGATCGGGGCGACCGTTACGCTGGAGGACCGCATTGGCGCGGACCGATATGTGGCGTTTTTCGGCGATGCCTATTCGATGGCGAACCTGCGTTTCACCCTTGAGATGAGCCTGATTTCGGCCCTGACCGCCTTGGCCCTGTCTTTTGGGATTGCGCTGTATCTGCGCTTTTCGGCGGGGCGCATTGCGACCATGATCCATGCGCTTTCCTTGTTCCCGCTTTTCGTGCCGTCGATCATCATTTCCTATGCGCTTGTCCGGTTTCTGGGGCCCAATGGGCTGTTCCAACTGCTGCTGGAACAGATCGGGATCACGCAGTACCGCACGCCCTATTTGACGCCGGTCGGCCCTTTTCTGGCCTTTGTGTGGGAAAATCTGCCCTTGCCGGTGCTGGTCCTGTCGGCCGGATTGACGCAGGTTTCCGATCACGCTGTCGAGGCGGCGCGCGACCTTGGCGCAAGGCCCCTGCGCATCTTGTGGGAGATCTTGCTGCCGCAGACCCGCCGGTCGTTGTTGATCGCCTTTGCCCTGATCTTTCTGGGTATTCTGGGGGCCTATACCGTGCCCTACATGCTGGGCCCGGCCGCGCCCGAGATGATGGGGGTCTATATGCAGCGCACCTTGGGCAACCTGCAGGATCCGGACTCTGCGCAGGTTCAGGCCGTGGTTCTGATGGCCATCGCGTCGGTCGTGGGGGGGTTCTACATTGCCACGATGCTGAAATCGCAAGGAGCCGAGCGATGAAGCGCAGTCCCATAGGCGGGCTTTTGATCCTTGGATCCATGGCGCTGGCGATGATCGGGCCGATTGCCACGGTGATCTTGTGGGCTTTCGCCATCAAATGGCGCTATCCGCATCTTTTGCCCACGGAATGGGGCATGAAGTACTGGTTTGCCATGTTGGGCCGCGAGACTGTGATCACCCCGGTTCTGACCTCGTTGGCCCTGACCTCAATCTCGACCACGGCGGCGGCGGTGATCTGCTGGCCTGCGGCCTACGCCTTTGCGCGTCTGAAATTTCCCGGACGGCAGGTGATGCTGTTTTCCTTTATTGCTGCGCAGGCCGTCCCGAAATTCGCCTTGTATGTATCGATTGCGGTCGTTTTTCTGCGGCTGGGTCTGGTTGGCAATTTCTGGGGCGTTGTCGTGGTGCAGATGCTGTCGGCGGTCCTGTTCATGATCTGGATCCCGACAGCGGCGTTTCGCGGCATTCCCCCCGCGCTGGAAGAGGCGGCGTTTGATCTTGGTGCCTCGCGGCTGCGGGTTTTTGTGCAGATCACCCTGCCGCAGGCCCTGCCGGCGCTGGCGGCCAGCTATGTGTTGGCGTTTGTTTCCATTCTGTTTGAAGTGGACGGCGCGCTTTTGATCGGGGCCCCGACCGTCACCACGATGCCGTTGTTGTTGATGTCCTTATCGGCCCAGATCATCGTGCAAGAGGCGGCTGTCTTGTGCGTGCTGATCTGGGTGCCGTGTTTCATCGTTCTTTTGTTGACCCGCCGATTCATGACGGCCAAGGGCATCGCCCAGGGGTTTGGAGTCTGACATGCTGGACATTGACACCATCACAAAGACCTTTGCCGGCGCGCCCGCGGTGCGTGAGGCGACCTTTACGGTTCAACGGGGCGAGCTGGTCTGTCTGCTTGGCCCCTCGGGGTGCGGGAAATCGACGCTTTTGCGGGTGATTTCGGGCCTGACCGATGCCGATTCCGGGCAGATCCGAATCGAGGGGGCGGATGTCACGGCGATGCAGGCCAATCGTCGGCCGACGGCGATGGTGTTTCAATCCCATGCCCTGTGGTCGCATATGACGGTGGCCCAGAATGTTGGTTTTGGCCTGCGGGTGCGCGGAATGCCGCGCGCCCAGATTGCCGCCAAAATCGCCGATGTGCTGGATTTGGTGGGCCTGTCCTCGTTTGGAAAACGCCTGCCCGCCGAGTTGTCGGGCGGACAGGCGCAGCGCGTGGCCTTGGCGCGGTGTTTGGTTGTGGAACCAAAGATCCTTTTGATGGACGAACCCTTTTCGGCCTTGGACGCGCATCTGCGCAAGGCGCTGCGCGAGGAATTGAAAGCGCTGCAGCGGCGGTCGGGGCTGACCACGATTTTCGTGACCCATGATCAGGAAGAAGCGATGGAACTGGCAGACCGGATTGTGGTGATGCAGGCCGGACGGGTTGAACAATTCGGCCCCCCCGGCCGTCTTTACCGGCAGCCCCAAACCTTGGCCGTGGCGCAGTTCATTGGGGTGATGAACACCTGTACCACGGCCATTCAGGATGGGATGGCGCGGTGGTATGGGGTGGATGTTCGCGCGGCGATGCCCCCGGGTGAGGCGGTGGTTCTGTGCCGGCCAGAGGATTTGTATCTGGATCCCAATGGGGCAGCCGCAACCGTTACGCGGGTGATTGATCTGGGACCTGTGACCAAAGTGAACCTGATCACGCCAGAGGGCGATCTTTTGACCTGGACCTGCGCGCGCGATCTTGCGCCCGTGCAAGGGGCGCTGGTTCGGCTTATGGCGCGCCATTTGCATGTGTTTCGGGGGGGAAATCTGGTTGGAAGGATCGAGCAGCCTGATCTGGTCTTTCAAGAAGGAGCCATGACATGATCTTCTCTGGCCAACTGACGGCGGCGCAGCACAAGGGGCATGTTCCCCTTCAGTTTGAGGTGCCGCCCGGAACGACCCGGCTTTTGGGGAAATTTCACACCACCCCCGAACGCGCGCCAGAGGCGTTTTTTGACAATATGGTCTGTCTGAGCCTGTTCAGCCCCAAGGGGCCGCGCGGGGCCCGTCACAACAATCCAGTCCGTGATTTCGAGATTTCGGCGGCGTTTGCCACGCCGGGTTATGTGCCCGGCCCGATCGACGCGGGCACTTGGACGGTCTACATGGATTGCTTTCGGCTTTTGGGGCCTGTCGATTATCGGCTGGAGGTGATCTTTGAGTCTGCACCGGTTGCCGCGCCGTCACCGCGGGCGGCGGGGCAGGTGGCGGCCCGCGGACCGGGATGGTATCGCGGCGATCTGCATGCGCATACGCTGCATTCGGACGGCTCTTGGGATGTGCCCGATCTGGTGGGGTGGGCGCGCGGGCGAAAACTGGATTTCATGACGATTTCCGATCACAATACGACATCCGCCCATGCCGAGGTTCACGCACTGGCAGGCGACGATTTGCTGACGATTGGCGGGATGGAACTGACCACGCATTGGGGCCATGCCTTGGCCTTGGGGGGCAGCCAGATTCACGAATGGCGGACGGGCCCGGTCAGCGGCAAATCGATGCCGACCTTGGCCCGGGATATCATGAACACGAGGTCGCTTTTCGTGATGGCGCACCCGATGTCGCCGGGGGATCCATCGTGCACGGGGTGCCGGTGGGAATATGCGGACATGCGGCCGGGCAACGCGGCGTTGATCGAAATCTGGAATGGTGGGCCGTGGTCTGACTATAACGAAGAGGGTCTGGCCTTGTTCCAGCATTGGCTTGCCTTGGGGCACCGCTTGCGCGCAACGGCAGGCAGCGACATTCACGGCCCAGAAGGGGGGCAGGGCGCCATCGGGTTCAACACGGTTCATGCCGAAGATCTGACTCAAAGCGCGATCTTGCAGGCGGTTCACAAGGGGCGCAATTATCTGTCATCGGGGCCGAGGCTGATCTTGACCGCGCAAAGCCCGGACGGGGCCCGCGGGGCCATGGGCGATGTGGTTGCGCCCGGGTCAGATTTTCAGGCCGAGTGGGACAGTGATATCGACGGTCTGACCTTGATCTTTTCCGATGCCACGGGCCAGCGCAGCAGCCAAAAGGCGGCGCCGGGGGGGGCGGGCTCCGCCAGTTTGACCCGCGCCACAGGCTTTGTCATGGCCGAGCTTCGCGACGCCTCAGGGTGTCTTCACGCCGTGACCAATCCCATTTTCATCGGCTGACGCGCCATCTGGCCAGACCGTCAACATCAGACCTTCGTGGTCGGATGCGGGGGTGCTGTCTGGCATCACGGTGGGCACGATGGCCACATCGCTGACCGACAATCCGCGCGTAAAAACCCAATCAATCTTGGCCGGCCGCCGGGCAGAGCCCGCCGGATAGCGCGTGGTTGGCTGATCAGGCAGGTTGCACGATTGCCAGTCATATCCCATGGCGGCCAAGGCGCCGAACAGCGGTTCATAGGGCTGCGGGCGCAGCAGGCGCAGGGGATCGCCCGCAAGGCGCGCGGCCCAAGCGAGGGGATCTGCGTGCCGGTCTTGGTATGAACCGGTGGAGGTGTTCATGTCGCCGCCGATCACAACAGGCCCGCCCGGCGCGATGTCTTCGATTAGCCGCAGCAGCTTTTGCAGGTCTTGCGCGCGCGATTGCGGCGTTTCGTGGCTTTCCAAATGGACATTGGCCATCAAGACGGTGGTTCCCATGATCTGCACACTGGCCAGCATGGCGATGGTTCCGCCAACCCGGGGTTCGTGCCGATCCAGACCAAACCAGTTGCCGCGCCGTTCCAGCCGCACCAAGGCCGGGGATTGCAAGGTGACGTCTGAAAAGATCGCCGCGCCGTGCAGGCCGTGCAGGTTGGACTGGCCCGCGTTGTCGCGCTGTTCATGGATGTCGCCCAATCCAAGTTCAATGAATTCGACTGCGGTAAGATACCCAAGCGCCAAACGCTTGGATAACAGCGCGGCGCGGTCGGTATTGCCGGTGCGGGCCATGCCGCGATCAACTTCGGACAGAAGGATCACATCGGGGGCCAGCGCCTGCAGGTGGTGGGCGATGGCATCCAGATGGCGCAGGCGTTCGACATTCCAAAAGATCAACCGGGCCGGACCCGCCACGCCCCCGCGGGCGGGGGCCGGGCCGCCGCGTTCGATTTCGCGCAACGCCATCAGGGCATCAAACTGGTCATCGTGGCCCTGCGCCGTGAAGGGGCCGCGAAAGAGGGAATCGCGCAGGTCGGCGCTGACGGGTGTCAGGTGATCCACAAGGCGCCGTTGCGGTTGGTCTGACCACAGCGTCATGTGCTGGCCCGCAAGACGTAAGCGCGCTGGGTTGCAACGGGTTCATCTGTCGTGATTTGATCCGGGCGCAGCGCCAAGAGAGCCGAGAAGTCGTGCCATTCGGCGTCTGAGAACCCTTGGGAGGGATGGGCCATGCCATGCGTCCAGGCATCCACCGTCACGCCTTCGGCATGGGCAAGGGCGATCATGTCAAAACCCATCCGCGCGCTGGTCAAGATCATTTCCCACTGCAGATAGATCATGTCCGGCTTTACCCGGTCGCGCAGAACGCCCAAGAGGTGCCGTTCCATTCCGCCGAGGCCCGCTGTTGCAAACAGATCCAAAAGATCATCGGTTGGATCATAGCCGCGCTTCAGATCGGGGATGCGTTCGGCCAGCGCGCGGATCAGGTCAAGATCACCGCCGGAAATGATGATCTGATCGCAGTCTTGTGCAAAATGCGCGGCGAAATGATCGATGCCCTGAGGGCCGACGTCTTGGGCGGTATTTTTCATGTCAAACTGCAAAAGGGCAGCCGGATGGGCGGTCTTTTGCAGGGCCGACAGGTCTTCGGACAGCATCAATCTGCTGGGCTGATCGCGATAGCTGAGCGCGGACAATTCGTTTGCGCTGCGCAGGGCGACAGGGCCTTGTCCTGTCGTCTCGCGGTCCAAGGTGTCGTCGTGCAACACCACGAATCCGCCGTCTGCGCGGCGTTGCAGATCAAGCTCCATCGAGGCGCCAAGACGAAAACCTTCCTCCATCACGGCCAGACCGAATGGCGGATCGGCCAAGGATCGGCGCAAGCGGTGCCATTTCAGCCGAACGTTGTGGCCCTTGTGATCAATCCGCAATCCGTCGTTGTCGGTCATGCCATCCTCCGCTTTTGCAGGGGCAGTGAAGCACAGGCGCATGACATTTTGGTGTGATGGATGGCCGCGTGCCTTGGGTTTTGTTCAGCGGCGCAGCGCGCCGGGGGCCTGACCGTACTGGGCGCGAAACGCCCGCGACAGGGTGGACGGACTGGAAAAGCCGGTTCGAAGGGCCACCTCGGCCAAGGTGTGGCGCGTGTCGGTGACCATGCGGCGTGCGGCCGCAAGGCGCAACTTTTGGCTGTAGGCCGCCGGGGAGAGGCCAAGATTTTGGCGAAACAGCTGTTCCAGCCGGCGCGGCGACAGCCCAAGGCTGGCCGCAAGAATCGCTGTGGGTTCGGGCGCATCCAGATGCAGTTCCATGCGGGCGGCGGCGGCGGCGACCCGTGCATCAAGACGCGGATCAGGCTGGACCGCCAAAACCTGCGGCTCTGCCCCATCGCGGGCGGTGGTGATGAAAGACGCCGCAACCTGCAAGGCAAGCGCCGGACCGTGCCGGGCGCGGATCAGGTGCAGCATCAAATCGGCGGCAGGGGCGGCCCCGCCGGCCGTGAACCGATTTCGGTCGATGACAAAGCGGTCGGGCAGAACATCAATTTGCGGATGGGCGGCCGTCAGATCTTCAAGGTCTTCCCAATGCACGGTGGCGCGGTAGCCGTTCAGCAGACCGGCGCGGGCCAGAACCCAAGCCCCCGCGTCAATTCCGCCAACCGCGGCAAAGCTGGGGGCGATGCGCGACAGGTCCCGGATCAGCGCGGGGGTGGCCCCTTTCCACTGCTGAAAGCCGGAGATCACGACCAAGGCGTCGGCCCCCTTGGCGGCAGACAAGGGGCCGTTGGAGGGCAGTTCGATGCCGCAGGTCAGCGGCACAGGGGCCCCGCCCACGGAAACGACTCGCCAGCGATAGGTGTCAGACCCCAGATGACGATTGGCTGCGCGCAGCGGATCAAGGGTCGAGGCGACCTCGAGGATCGAGGATTGCGGCAGGACCAAAAGGGCAAGGGTCAGCGGTTGCTGCGATGCGGCGAAGATTGTTTCGTTTTTTGCCATGTTTGCTTCGTAATGGGCCATTCCGCCCGGCACAAGGGCGCTATGGTGTGCCAAGCCCATTCAGGAGGATTCTCATGCCCTTGGCCATGAACCGCGACGTTTTCATCACCTGCGCCGTGACCGGATCTGGCGGCACGCAGGACC
>CANHLE010000130.1 GCA_947461435.1 Paracoccaceae bacterium
AGTTGCCCGTTTTCATAAACCGGCGTGGTCGACAGCTTGACCAGTTCCTTGGCCACCAATCCCCCCGCATTATCGGTCAACCAATCATGCAGATCGGCATCATCCGCCGCCCCGCGCAGCCGCCCGGCAATGGCATGGGGCGCGTTGGTTTCATACGGCATCCGCGTGGCCATGGCCGGCCCGATCATCATGCGTCCGGCATGGGCGCGCACATGGTCAAGTTCGTCGCTTTGTCCGCACCACCACGTGGCCACATTCGGCATCGCCAGATCCTGCCCCGTCAAGACTCGCGCGATCTTGGGCAAGAAGGCCATGAGGGCCTGCGTTTCCAGCACGCCCACACCCAGCGCGTTCACCATGCTGACATGGCCCTGACGCACCGCGGAAATCAGCCCCGGCGTGCCCAATTGGCTGTCTTCGCGCAGTTCCAGCGGATCCGCCCAGACCCCATCCATCCGCCGCCACAGCACATCAACCGGGGTCAGGCCTTCCACCGTCCGAACCCACAGCTTGCCCCCCTCGACCGTCAGATCCTCGCCCTCCAGCAGGGCCAAGCCCAGATAGCGCGCGATATAGGCCTGTTCGTAATAGGTGTCTGTCAGCGGCCCCGGCGTCAAAATTCCGATGCGGGCGCCGGGCGATTGGCGCAGATCGCCCATCGCATCGCGAAACGACCGAAAGAACCCGGCCAATCGGTGCACCGGGGTGCGGCCATAAACCTCGGGGAAAACCCGCCGCGCCGCCACGCGGTTTTCCAGTGCAAAGCCCGCCCCCGACGGGGCATCCGTCCGGTCGGACAGCACCCACCAGCGCCCGTCGGGCCCCCGTCCGATTTCAAAGGCGACGAAATGCAAAAAATGTCCCGAGGCCGGCCGAACCCCCACCAAGGGGCGCAGCCATTCGGGATTTTCCGCGATCAGGCTGGCCGGCAAATGCCCGCCCGACACCAGCGTGTTCGCCCCGTAAATATCGCAAACCACCTGTTCCAACAGGTCCGCCCTTTGCCGCAGACCGGCGGCAATCTCGTGCCACTCTGCCTCGGGCAGGATAATTGGCACCGGAGAGAAAGGCCAATCACGCCCCGCGCCCGACGCATCGCCATACTTGCGAAAAAAGACACCCGTGTCGGCCAAATGCTGTTCGCCGCGCGCGAAGGCATCGGCGATTTCGGCCTGCGTCATCGCCGACATATGCCCGATCAGCCCCGCCCATGCCGGCCGCATGGACCCATCGGGCGCGGCCAGTTCGTCCGGCACCCCGGGCAAAGGGCGATAGCGGGCAAAAAGCCCGGTATCGACAGCGGCAACTTTGGGGGCACGCACCATCACTGTCTGGGGGCGCGGCGCAAATCAAGCGTCATCGGAAACTCGGGATGCGGGGTTTCCGATGCGGGCCTGTAGGGCCCCGCCGTGTGACCATGCGGTTCAAAACGGGCAAGTCGGCGCGCTTCGGCCTCGTTGCTGTTCACAGGGAAAGTGTCATAGTTTCGCCCCCCGGGATGGGCCACATGATAGGTGCATCCGCCCAGCGCGCGCGCGGTCCAGGTATCATAGATATCAAAGGTCAGCGGCGCGTTCACCGGCAAAACCGGATGCAGCGCAAGGGGCGGCTGCCACGCCTTGAACCGCACGCCCGCCACAAAAACGCCCGCCGTTCCCGTGGGCTGCATCGGCATCTGGCGCTGGTTGCAGGTCACCGCAAACCGCCCCGGATCGCCGCCGGTCAATTTGGCCTGAAGCCGTTCCACCGAACTGTCGGTATAGCGGACCGTGCCGCCAATCGCCCCCGTCTCGCCCAGCACATGCCAAGGCTCCAGCGCCTGACGCAGTTCCAGCGTCACCCCCTCCACCGCGACCTCTCCGCAAAACGGAAAGCGGAACTCGGCCTGCGCTTTGTACCAATCGGGGTTCAGATCAAACCCGTGCTGGCGCAGATCGGCCAGAACCTCCAGAAAATCGGCCCAGACGAAATTCGGCAGCATGAAGCGGTCCGACAGGGTTGTCCCCCAGCGCGTCAGCGCCCCGGTGATCGGGCTGGCCCACATGCGGGCAATGATGGCGCGGATCAACAGCTGCTGGGCCAGACTCATCCGCGGATTGGGCGGCATTTCAAAGCCGCGAAACTCCACCAATCCAAGCCGGCCCGTCGGCCCGTCGGGCGAATACAGCTTGTCGATGCAAATCTCGGCCCGGTGGGTGTTGCCCGTGACATCCACCAGAAGGTTGCGCAGCAACCGGTCGACCAGCCAAGGCGGTGGCACCGCGCCTTGGCCGCCCTGCAAGGGCGGCGCAGGGATCTGGTTCAGCGCGATTTCCAATTCATACAGCGAATCCATCCGCGCCTCGTCGATGCGCGGGGCCTGACTGGTCGGTCCGATGAACAGGCCCGAGAACAGGTACGACAGGCTGGGATGGCGCTGCCAATACAAGATCAGACTGGCCAGCAGATCGGGCCGCCGCAGGAACGGACTGTCGGCAGGGGTCACGCCCCCCACCACCACATGGTTGCCCCCGCCCGTGCCGGTATGCTTGCCGTCGATCATGAATTTGTCCGCGCCCAGCCGCAACTGGCGCGCTTCGTCATAAACCGCTTCGGTGGTCGCCACCACCTCGGCCCAGGTGTGGGCCGGGTGAATGTTCACCTCGATCACCCCCGGATCTGGCGCAACACGGATGACGTTCAGTCGCGGATCATGGGGCGGGCCGTAGCCTTCGATATGCACGGCCAGTCCCAGGTGGCTGGCCGCCGTTTCGGCCGCCGCAACCAGTTCCAGATAATCTTCTACCCGCTCGACCGGGGGCATGAACACGCACAGCCGCCCTTCGCGCGGCTCCACAGAAATGGCCGTGCGCACCGTGCCCGCCACATCTGAAATCACCTGTTCGCGCCGGTCTTGTCCCGCCTCGGATGCGGTGAAAGCCGCCTTTTCCTGGCGGTGCTGATCGGGGGCGAAATCGGGCAAATCGCCGCGCGGTTCCATCGGGTCGGACGGGTGGATATGCGGATAATCCGCCGCCTTCACATAGGGCAGCGATCCCAGCGGCAAGCGGTAACCGACCGGGCTGTCGCCGGGCACCAGAAACAGATGCCCCCGCCGCAGCGCCCATTTTTCCGATACCCAGGTCTTGGCCGCCTGCGCCTGCCAGCGCTGCACCGGCAGGACGTAACCAGAAGGTTCGGTCAGCCCCCGCGCAAAAACCCGCGCGATGCGGCTGCGCTCTTCCGGGTCATTCAACTGCGAATTTTGCGGCGTCACATTTTCGGGCAAATTGCCCTCTTTCACGATCCATTCCGCCGGATCTTCAAAGGCGGGCACCACGTTTTCCCCGGGTAATCCCAGCGTCTGCGCGATGGATTGCAACAGCCCTGCCGCCTGCTCTTTGGTGGCCGTTCCTTCCGCCCGTTCTGGCGCGATCAGATCGGGGTTGTGCCAGATCGGCTTGGAATCGCGCCGCCAATACAGGCTGAAGGTCCAGCGGGGCAAGCTTTCTCCGGGATACCATTTGCCCTGCCCATAATGCAAAAATCCGCCCGGCGCGAACCGCGCCTGCAACCGCCGGATCAGCGCATCGGCAAAGACCCGTTTGGTCGGCCCAACCGCGCCGGTGTTCCACTCTTCCGCCTCGAAGTCATCGATCGAGATAAAGGTCGGCTCCCCCCCCATGGTCAGCCGCACGTCCCCCGCCTGCAATGCCGCATCCACCTTGTGGCCCATGGCGTTCAGATCTGCCCAAGCTTCTTGCGAAAACGGCTTGGTGATGCGCGGATGTTCGGCCGTCCGCGTCACAGTCATCGCGAAATCAAAGGTCACCTCGGCATAGCTGGCCATGCCCGATATCGGCGCTGCATTGGCATAATGCGGCGTGGCCGACAGCGGTATGTGGCTCTCGCCCGTCAAAAGCCCGCTGGTCGGATCCAGTCCGATCCAGCCTGCCCCGGGCAGATAAACCTCGCACCACGCGTGAAGATCGGTAAAATCCTTGTCCGTGCCCGCCGGCCCGTCGATCGCCACAAGATCCGGCTTCAGCTGAATAAGATAACCCGACACAAAACGCGCGGCAAATCCCAGATGCCGCAGCGCCTGCACCAACAGCCAGCTTGTATCGCGGCACGATCCCTTGGCCAGTCCCAGCGTTTCCTCGGGCGTTTGCACCCCCGGTTCCATGCGGATGACATAGCCGATTTCATGGGCCAGTTGCGCGTTCAGGCCCACGACAAAATCAATCGTGCGGCGCCGCTCTTGTGGAACCCGCGCCAGCAGCCCCTGCAACAAAGGCCCCGCCGGGGCACACTGGCGATAGATCACCAGATCATCGGCGATGTCGGGCGGATAGGTGAAGGGCCAGCTTTCGGCGCTGTCTTCGACAAAGAAATCAAACGGATTGTACACCGTCATATCCGCCGTCAGATCCACCTCGATCTTCAGTTCCGTCACCGGATCGGGGAACACGAAACGCGCCAGCCAGTTTCCATAAAGGTCTTGCTGGTAATTCACGAAATGGTTCGCTGGCGTCACCTTCAAGGAATGGGACACCACCCGCGTGCGGCTGTGCGGGGCTGGCCGCAACCGGATGATCTGCGGGCCCAGCGTGACCGGGCGATCATAGATGTAATGAGTCAGATGATGCACGCTGGCAAGGATCGACATGGGTTCACTCTTTCCGGTCAGGTCTTTCAACATTCCACGCAGACCCCTGATGCTCTAGCGCTTTGACCGTTGAAAGGCCACCTGCGCAAGGTTTCCGCGAGTTGCGCCTAAAATTTGGGCAAATGCCGGGATATCAACCGCCTTGGCAAAGGCCCCTGCGCGAACCGCGTGCAATATGTATAGACATATAACCGCCCATTCCGTAAACAGCGACTCGATCCCCATCGTCAAAAGGCAACCTCGATGCTTACCCTCATGCCCGGTCAGGTAACCCTTGGCGACCTTGCCCGCATCTACCACGACGCGCTGCCTGTCATGCTGGACCGCCGGGCCAAACCCGCAGTCGATGCCGCTGCCGCCATGATCACCGCCGCCGCGGCGGGCGATGCGCCGGTCTATGGCGTGAATACCGGCTTTGGCAAACTCGCCTCGATGCGCATTGCCCCGGCCGATACCGCCACCTTGCAGCGGAACCTGATCTTGTCGCATTGCTGCGGCGTCGGGGCGGCCATTTCGCGCCGCCATACCCGGCTGATGATGGCGCTGAAAATGCTGTCTTTGGGGCGCGGCGCCTCGGGTGTGCGGTGGGAGCTGATCACCCTGATCGAGGCGATGTTGCAGCGGGGCGTGACCCCGCAGGTCCCGGCTCAGGGGTCGGTCGGCGCATCGGGCGATCTGGCCCCTTTGGCGCATATGACCGCGGTGATCATCGGCCACGGTATGGCCGAATATGAAGGCCGCCTTTTGCCCGGCGCACAGGCCCTGGCCGAGGCCGGATTGGCGCCCTTGGCCCTTGGCCCCAAAGAAGGGCTTGCCTGTATCAACGGCACCCAGTTTTCCACCGCCTTCGCCTTGGCCGGGCTGTTCGATGGTTGGACCGCGGCCCAAGCAGCGCTTGTCACATCTGCCCTGTCCACCGATGCCATCATGGGGTCCACCGCGCCGCTTCAGCCCGAAATCCACACCTTGCGGGGCCATGCCGGGCAAATCGAGGCCGCCGCCACCATGCGCGCGCTTTTGGCCGGCTCGGCCATCCGTGAAAGCCACATCGACGGCGACGCGCGGGTGCAAGACCCCTATTGCATCCGCTGTCAGCCACAGGTCACCGGGGCCGCGATGGATATTCTGCGCCAAGCCGCAACGACCTTGGAAATCGAGGCGAACGCCGCCACCGACAACCCGCTGGTTCTGACAGAGGCCGGACTGATCGTGTCGGGCGGAAACTTTCATGCCGAACCAGTCGGCTTTGCCGCTGATATGATCGCGCTGGCCTTGGCCGAAATTGGCGCCATTGCCCAACGCCGCGTTGCCTTGATGGTCGATCCGGTTTTGTCCTTCAACCTGCCCCCTTTCCTGACGCCGCGCCCCGGTCTGAACTCGGGCCTGATGATCGCCGAGGTGACGACGGCCGCTTTGATGAGCGAAAACAAGCACATCGCGATGCCTTGTGTGACCGACAGCACCCCGACATCGGCCAATCAGGAAGACCACGTGTCGATGGCGGCGCATGGCGCTGTGCGTTTGGGGCGCATGGTTGAAAACCTGAATGTGATCTTGGGGGTCGAGGCGATTTGTGCCGCCCAAGGCGTTGAATTTCGCGCGCCGTTGAAAACCAGCCTGCCCTTGCAAGCCTGTCTGGCCCGTCTGCGCCAAGATGTGGCCCCCCTTGAAGACGACAGATACCTTGCCCCCGATCTGGCCGCCGCAGCGCAGCTGATCGGCTCTGGCGCTTTTGCCGACGCCGCCGGTCTTTCCCTTCCCTCGCTTTAGGAGCCGCCCCATGTTCGACCGCAAGAATGCCCGCGCCGTTTATCCGGCCACCGGCACCCAGATCACCGCGAAATCCTGGCTGACCGAGGCGGCCATGCGGATGCTGATGAACAACCTGCATCCGGATGTGGCCGAAAATCCGGCGGAACTTGTGGTCTATGGCGGGATCGGCCGGGCGGCCCGCAGCTGGGGCGATTTTGACCGGATCGTTGCCACCCTTAAAGACCTGGAAGATGACGAAACCCTTGTCGTACAGTCCGGTCGGCCCGTGGCCGTGGTGCGAACCCACAAGGACGCGCCCCGTGTTCTGATCGCAAACTCGAATCTGGTGCCGCATTGGGCCACCTGGGACCATTTTAACGAGCTCGATAAAAAAGGTCTCATGATGTACGGCCAGATGACCGCCGGATCGTGGATTTACATCGGGACCCAAGGCATCGTGCAGGGCACCTATGAAACCTTCGCCGAAGCCGGACGCCAACATTACGGTGGCAGCCTGACCGGACGGTGGATTCTGACCGGCGGGCTGGGCGGCATGGGCGGCGCACAGCCCTTGGCGGCGGTCATGGCGGGGGCCTGCTGTCTGGCGGTGGAATGCGACGAAACCCGCATCGATTTTCGCATTCGCACCCGTTATGTCGACGCCAAGGCCCGAACCTTGGACGAGGCGCTGGCCCTTATCGCGGAATGGACCGCGAAAGGTGAGGCGAAATCGGTTGGACTTTTGGGCAATGCGGCCGACATTTTCCCCGAACTTTACGCCCGGATGAAAGCGGGCGGCATGCGCCCGGACATCGTGACCGACCAGACATCGGCCCATGATCCGCTGAACGGGTATCTGCCCCAAGGTTGGAGTGTGGAGCAGGCCAAGGCGGCGCGCGAAAGCGACCCGAAATCCGTTGAACGTGCCGCGCGGGCCAGCATGAAAACCCATGTTGCGGCCATGGTGGATTTCTGGAACGCCGGGGTTCCGACGCTGGATTATGGTAACAACATCCGGCAGGTGGCCCAAGACGAGGGGTTGGAAAATGCCTTTGCCTTTCCGGGGTTTGTTCCGGCTTATATTCGCCCCTTGTTCTGCCGCGGGATCGGCCCTTTCCGCTGGGTCGCGCTGTCGGGCGATCCCGAAGACATTCGGAAGACCGACGCGGCGATGAAAAAACTGTTCCCCGACAATGCCCACCTGCACCGGTGGCTGGACATGGCGGCAGAGCGGATCGCGTTTCAGGGTCTTCCGGCGCGGATCTGCTGGATCGGTCTGGGCGAGCGGCATCGGGCGGGTTTGATGTTTAACGAGATGGTCCGCTCGGGGGAACTGAAGGCGCCGATTGTCATCGGGCGCGACCATCTGGATGCCGGATCCGTCGCCTCGCCGAACCGCGAGACCGAGGCGATGAAGGACGGGTCGGATGCCGTATCGGACTGGCCGCTTCTGAACGCGCTGGTGAACACCGCCTCGGGCGCGACATGGGTGTCTTTGCACCATGGCGGGGGGGTTGGGATGGGGTTTTCGCAACATTCGGGCGTGGTCATCGTGGCGGATGGCACCGATGACGCGGCGCGGCGGCTGGAGCGGGTTCTGTGGAACGATCCGGCCTCGGGGGTGTGGCGGCACGCGGATGCGGGATATGACAGCGCGGTCGAGATGGCCCGCGAACAGGGCCTGCGCCTGCCCACGATCCTGGGCAACTGAGACAGGGGGCCTGTGCGCCCCAAAACAGGGGATTGACCCGATCTGGAACGTTCCATAAAGTTGCGGAACGGTCCAATCGGGGGAATCGCGGCATGAT
The DNA here is from genome assembly GCA_947461435.1 of Paracoccaceae bacterium. Lineage (GTDB taxonomy): Bacteria > Pseudomonadota > Alphaproteobacteria > Rhodobacterales > Rhodobacteraceae > CAIYZT01. The sequence continues at coordinate 8,209 of CANHLE010000130.1, forward strand.
TTGGGGTCTGATCGGCGCAAGTACAATCGCCGCCGAACACATGATCGGGGCGATCCGAAAAATTGAGCGTGCTCAATTAACCTTTGTTCACAGCGGATCGCAACCCTGGGCCGACAGCTTTGCCAAGGCCCACGGCATTGACCATGCTACCACAGATCTGGCGGTGTTGCTGAACGCGCCGCAGATCCGCGCGGTCTATATTTCTTCGACCAACGAAAAGCATTACCCGCAGGCCATGGCAGCCATTGCGGCGGGCAAGCATGTCTTGTGCGAAAAGCCTTTGGCCATGACACCGCACGAGGCCGCGCAAATGGTGCGCGCCGCCGAGTCGAAGGGCGTGGTCTTTGCCACCAATCACCATTTGCGCTGCGCCGGATCGCACCGCGCGGCGCGCGAGGTGATCGCGGTGGGACGGATCGGACGGGTCTTGTCGTTGCGGCTGCATCATGCGGTCTTTTTGCCGCCGCATCTGCAAAGCTGGCGCATCGACAATCCGGCGGCGGGCGGCGGGGTGATTGCCGACATCAC
>CANHLE010000131.1 GCA_947461435.1 Paracoccaceae bacterium
AGGCCGCGCGGATGGCCGGATCGGCCGTGCCTGCGCCTGAGACTTTTCCGGTCACGGTGAGGGTGGCGGGCAGGCAGATATCCTTGCAAATTCCCATGTGAACGGACAGCTGAACCGTCACCGGGCGCGTGGGATCTTGGGGCTTCACCTCCATCGGGAGGATCAGCGCGTCGTGATAGCCGATGGAGCGCATGCCGTTGAGATCAAAGACCTGAGGGCTGGGCCAGTGCAGCCGCACGCTGGCGATATTGTCAGAGCCGGACCAATCGAACTGCGGCGGAATGCCCGCGTCACCCGGCGCGCGCCAATAGGTCTTCCATCCCGGTTGCAACTGCACATCCAGCGCGGTCATGTAGCTGCCCTGCGCGGTTTGCCAGCCTTGGCGAAAGGAGGCGGCATTCAAGCCATCGGGCGATTGCGCAAAGGACGCACCGCACAGAGCCACCGACAGGGCGATGCACAGGACAAGGCGCTGGGCAAGGCGCTGGGCGACAAGGGCATGGGCAAGGATGGGCAATTTGATCATGCGCGGACCATAAAGCCCTTGGCAGCCAAGGGAAATCACTTTCCGGCGAAGATCCGCGAAGTTTCGTGTAAGGGTTGGGGTGCCGGGCCGCAACGGGGTTGAGCCTTGGCTGCGAAAGGTCCATCGTGGACGCACAAGCCAAAGGGATGTGCCATGCAATTGACCGGAAAGCTATTGGTGGCCATGCCGGGCCTCTCTGATCCGCGCTTTGACCATTCGGTCATTTTGGTGTGCTCGCATGGCGAGGACGGGGCGATGGGCCTGATCGTGAACAAACCCTTGCCGCAGATGCGCTTTGCGGACCTTCTGGATCAATTGAAGATTGTCCATGGACCGTCGTTGCCGCCGGTGCCCTGTCTTTACGGCGGCCCGGTGGACCGGGGACGCGGCTTTGTGCTGCATGGACCGGGCCATGGACCCAGCGAAGGGCGGCTTTATGTGGCGGGCGGATATCTGGTGACCACCACGCGCGATATTCTGGAGGATCTGGCGCAGGGCCGGGGCCCGAAAGAGGCCATGCTGGCCTTGGGTTATGCGGGTTGGGGGGCGGGGCAACTGGAGGCGGAAATTGCCCGCAACGATTGGCTGACCGTGGAGGCCGACCCCGAACTGGTGTTTTCGGCGGCCGGGCCGGCCAAATGGTCGCGCGCGCTGGCCGTCTTGGGCATTGATCCGCTGACCCTGTCGGCGACCGCCGGGCATGCCTGAGGGACGTCAGTAATCGTGGATATGTTCGATCTGCAGGGCCCGATCCGTCAACGCCTTGGCCAGATCGGCGACCTTGACCAAAACAAGATGGCGCGTGTCATCATGGCCCTGTCTGGGGTAGCTGGCCAAGGCACCGGGCAGCAGGGGTTGATCTGACAGGGCGGTAAACAGGATGTCGTCATTGCCCGCAATGTCGACAAACTGCGCGCCTTGGGCGGCCCAAGCGCGGGCCAGATCGGTAAAGGCCGCGTAGCGCGGTGTTTCCACTTCAATCCCTTGGGGGTGCAGGGCGATGATCTGGACATCGGGGCTGGCGGCCAAAACATCGGGGGCCAGTCCGGTGACGATCACCCGCATGCGCAATTCGTCTTGGCCCGTGGCGGCGACGGCGGCGCCAATGGCCTTGGCATAATAGGATTTGACAGTGAATTCTGCGCCAAGGGCAAAGCGGCGCTCTTGATCGCGCAGGGTGCCGGTGTTGGCTGCGATCAGGGCGGCCTTGTCGGCGGGGAAATCCCACTTGTACCAAGGCACTTGTGACAGGAACGCGGCATAACGGGCGGCTTGATCTGCGGAAAGATCATCCAGCGGGGCACGGTTTGGCCCGCGCAAAAGCGTGAACAGACGGCCTATGGTTTCTTCATAGGCGGCTTTGGCCAGAAGTTCGGCCGTGAAGCTGACGCCAATGATATAAACCATCTGCCGCGTCGGCCCATCGGCCCCGCCGTGGGCGGCGGCGGCTTTTGTCAGGGTGCACAAAGACCCCCAATACTGCCCGATGGCGGGCACAAAGTCATAGTCTTGCGGCGCGCCCTTGGCGATGACGGCCGCGTAATCTTCGTAGGCGTGCACGATATGCCATTCGGGATAGGTCATCAGCGTGCGCGATTCCGGCCGATGCCAAGGCGCGCCCAGACTTGACACAAAGGGGCTGTCTTGCGGTTGGCCTTGGCAGTTCACTTCTGTCCAGGCGACGGGGGAAAGCAGGGCAAGGACCAGCAGGGCGACGGCGGCGAGCGTTCGCTTTATCCAGCGCCCCAGCGTTTTCATGCCCGCAGTCCCATGATCAAGGCAAAGCCGCCCAAGCCGATATGTGGGGTGTTGGCCAGGATCTTGAAGCCGAAGGGCAGATCGATGGGTCCTGTCGTGCAAATGGCCAGATCAAGGTAACCCACGCCCGTTGCCAGACCCAAGGCCCCGTCGGCCAGATACATCGCGCCAAAGATGGTCAGAAATCCTTTCGCGGTTCGGTGCGACCACAGGGCGGCCGACAGGGCCAGCAGCGCCGAGACGAGGTGCAGCCCGTCGTCATAAATGTCGAGGGCGAAGATGCCAAAGGCCAACCCCTGCGCATCGGTCAGACCGGGAACGTAGTTCAGCGCGGCCACCGCCGCGAGGATCAGGGCATAAGCAAAGGCGATGCGCTGTGTCAGGGTCATGAGAGAACCTTTCCAAGATCAAGAGGGGGCCAGAGCGGACAGATATCTGTCCCACAGGGCATTGCGAAACAGGGCCTTGGGATCAACCTGATGTTTGAACGCGGCGAAGTCGGCGGCGCGGGCATAGGATGCGGTCATTTGGGCGGGGGTGGCATGGGGGCGGTAGGGAAGATAATAGGCACCGCCCAGTGCGATCACGGCATCGATCAGGGATTGGGTCATCTGGCGCATGTCGGCTTCGGCGCGGATCGACATTTCCTGCGAAAACAGCATGACCGCGGCAATCCTTGGCCCGCCTTGGGCATAGGACAGGAGCGAGAGATCATCTTGTTCCACCCAGCGCAGCGTGACGTTGAGCATCTCTTGATAGCTTTGGGGGATGATGGCGCGGCAGACCGCCAAAAATTCGCCAAAAGCCGAAGGCGGCACAAAGTATTCGTGCAGAATATCGGTGCGGGTCGGATCGCGGTCATCCAGCGTGACGACGGGTTCGGCCATCAGGCCGGACCGGCTGGCCAGACCGGCCAGCATAGCGTTCGGGCCGGTTTCCAGCCACCACCGCCGTCGTTTTACCCATTCATTGCCCAGTTGTGCCCTGAAAATCGGACGCGCGGCTTTGGACATGAGCCCCGATCCGGTGACGGGGGGGATGGCCTGTTGCACCGGCGCATAGCTGATCATCATCGCCTGTTGAAAGAAACCGGCCCGATCCACCGAAAGACGGCCATAGGCCATGGGCACGGTTCTGACCACGGCTTGGAAGGCATCGGCGAAAGCATCGGCGGTCATGGTTTGAAACGTGGGGGTCAGGGCCATGTTCTTTTCTGCCGCAACCACCAACGAGGTGATTTGCCCGATCAGGCCGTAGCCCCCCATGGCGGCGGCAAAAAGATCGGGGTTCTGGGTTCTGGAGGCGGTGACCGCCGTGCCATCGGCCAGCAACATATCCACCTCTTGGACGGTGGATCCCATGGGGCCAAAGGCCGTGGGCCAGCCATGGGCGTTGACCGAGAAGGTGGCGGCGACGCCAAAATCGGCATTGCTTTGCATGACCTTGGGCGACAGGCCCGCCGGTTCCAGCGCGGCGATCACCTGATGCCACCGGGTGCCGGCTTGAACCCGGAAGGTCTGCGCGGCGCTGTCAATTTCGATGCTGGGGGACTCGAAGGTGACGGCATGGCCCGCGCGCGGAATGGCTTGCCCGCCCATGGAATGGCGGGCCGCCCCTATGTTGAAGGCGCGCCCCGCAGCCCGCGCTTCGGCCATTTCGGCGCGCAGCGCGGCGATCAGGGCCGGACCTTGTTCCTTCAGAACGCTGTGGCGAAAGATGGGTGTTTCGGACAGCAAGGAGGCGTCGTTCAGCACGCCGTCGCCCCCTTTTGGGGCGATCAGGCCCAGCCCGTCTTGCGAGGGATTTTGGGGCCCGGCATAGCGGCTGGCCACCCCGCCCAGAACTGCCCCCGCCCCCAAAAGCATGCCGCGCCGCGTGAGTGACATGTGCCTCTCCTGTCTTGTGGGCCCCAACATCGGGGCCAAACCATTCGGGCGGCAGTCAGGTTTTCCGCACCCGCGCCGCAAACGACGCAGCGTTACAGATCGAAAGTGGCAAAAACCGGGACGTGATCTGACGGTTGATCCCAGCCGCGGGTGGCCCGCAAGATTCGGCTTCCATGGGCGGCCGTCGCAATATCGGGTGTGGCCCAGATGTGATCGAGACGCCGACCCTTGTCGCCGGCATCCCAGTCTGGAGAGCGGTAGGACCACCAGCTGTACAGTTGCCCCGACGGGATGTCTTGCCGGGTCACATCGACAAAGCCGCCCGCGTCTTGGGTGTCGGTCAAATGGGCCACTTCGATCGGGGTATGGCTGACGATTTTCAGCAGTTGCTTGTGGTTCCACACATCATCTTCGCGCGGTGCGATGTTCAGATCGCCCACCAGAATGGATTTGACGGGCCGATCTTGGTGAAAGGCGTCGCGCATCTCGGTCAAAAAATCCAGCTTTTGGCCGAATTTCTCATTCTCGGCGCGGTCAGGGATATCACCGCCTGCCGGGACATAGCAGTTGTGGATCACAACGCCATTTTCCAGCCGCGCCGCCACATGCCGGGCATGACCAAGCTTGGCATAATCGACACCGCCGGCATCTGTGATGGGCCGTTTTGACAGAATTGCGACCCCGTTATAGCCCTTTTGGCCGCGGGCGACCATGTGCGTGTATCCCAGGGCCTGAAACTGCGCGAGCGGGATGTTTTCAACCGGACTTTTGCATTCCTGCAGGCACAGGATGTCGGGTTGCTCTTCGGTCATCAGGCGGGCGACAAGTCCTTCGCGCAGACGGACCGAGTTGATGTTCCATGTGGCGAGGGTAAAGGACATGGATATGCTCCGAATGGGATGGGCGGCCACAGTAGGCCGCCCAATTCAAAGGCTCAAGTCCCCAGATCATCCGGTTCGGGATCAGTCGTGCAGGGTGAAGGTGCCCAATTCGCAAAGATCTTGCGTGCTGGTCACTTCTGCGCCGGTGTCGGTGACAAAGCGCAAGTCATAAGCACAGGTTTCGAGGCCGTCTGTGATGGTGACGGTACCGGTCGTGCCGGCTGGCATGATGTCCATGCCAAGGATGTCATCGCCCCAAGTGTCGGCCGAGGCGGGGGACACATAAAGCTCGTTCAGATTGTAAGAGCTGGAGTTGATCAATTCAAATTCCAGGTCTTGAGCAAAAGCTGGTGCTGCCAGAGCTGCAAGAGAAAGGACAGCCACAAGGCCAAAAGCGCGCATCAGGAATCTCCATTCGTGTTGAAGGTATCTTTGGGTTGACCCATGGGGCCATGGCATATCCAAACGCACGTTCGGTCACAAGAACCGAAGGTGCGTTTGGAAAAGAAAAGCCCGGCAATCGTGCCGGGCCAGTTCAACAGGGAGGAGCCTTTGCATACCACGCCGTGGCCAAATTGCGAAGAGCCTTGGGATTGCGCCTTAGGGTTGCGGCATTTGTGCAACGTTATACGAAAGGGTCTGTGCCTTGGCGGTCGCGCCTTGGGATCAGTTCAGAAATCTCGCCCAGACCCGGCGCAGACGTTTCAAAAGAAGCTTCGACACGGATTTGCGGGTTTCGGGGGGGGGCACGGGTATCGTTTTGCGGGCCGTTGCCGCCCTTTGATGCCCAACTTCGAAATTCGGCAGACTGCCATGGGCAAAGCTGGTGGTAAATTCGGCAAAACTGCGGGTGGTCACTGCATTTTCGCTGATCACGCCGATCTGACTGTGCCGGTCGTCCAGGATGATCCGGGCGAAGGTTGCCCTGACACTTTCGGCGGTTCCTTCCATCACCTGCCAGAACCGACCTTCGTCAAGAAACAAGGTGCCTGTAATCCCGTTGCGCAGGTTGTTCCGGCGGCAAGACGCCAGCAAGTATTGCAAACTGGCCCCCTGCAAGCTGGCTTTTGCGGTGCTGGAATAGATGAGCCGGACCAGATTTTCTGCCATTTGCCCTTTTGGGCGCCGCGCGCCCTGCAACACCGCCGGGCATGAGACGGCCCCAGTGTTGTGCCATGATCAATGGCCGAAGCCCTATGATCCGCAAGGGTTTATTCTGTTCGCGCGCCCCTGCGGCCAAAGTTGGCCGATGGCGGCCATATGCCGACAGCGGGTGGCCGTGGCAGAACGACTGTGGGGGCGCCGCACCGCCTTGACCCCTGCGGAAGGCTCGTTCAGTGTGCGGGGATGTCCTACCGCGCCCTTTGGCAGAACCGTGATTTCCGGCTGCTGTTCACCGCCTCGATCGGCACCAATCTTGGCGATGGGGTGCTGAGCGTTGCCCTGCCTTGGCTGGCGACCTTGCTGACGCGGGATCCGATGTTGATTGGGCTGGTCGCGTCGGCGCGGGGGATGCCATGGCTGGTGTTTACCTTGCCGGTTGGGGTGGTGACAGACCGGTTTGATCGGCGCAGGTTGATTCTTTTGGCCGATGGGCTGCGTTTGGCCCTGGTTGCGGCGGTTGCGCTTTTGGCCGTAGCGGCAGAGCCGGGAATCCCGGCCATTCTGGCGCTGGTTGGGCTGACGTTTGTTTTGGGCAGTGTCGAGGTTTTGCGCGACAACACGGCCCAATCGGTGTTGCCGCTGGTTGTTGACCCTGACCATCTTGAACTGGCCAATGGCCAGATGTGGAGCGCCGAAGAACTGTCGGGCCGATTCATTGGCCCGCCGCTGGCGGGGGCGATGATCGCCCTTTGGGTTGCGTTTCCCTTTGGCTTTTTTTCGGCGATGATGCTGATCTCCTTGATCTTCGTTTCGCGTCTTCGATTGAAACAGGAGAATCGCGCCGCCCCGGCCGCCTTTATTTCCGCCCTTGGCGAAGGGCTGCGCTATTTGAACGGGCGGCCCGAGTTGCGGCGGCTGGCCGGTGTCTTGGGCGCGTTCAACTTTCTGTACTACATGTCGGCCGCCGTTTTGGTTCTGTTTGCACAGGAAATCTTGGGACTGGGGGCGATGGGGTATGGCGCGTTGTTGTCGGCGCAGGCGGTGGGCGGGCTGCTGGGCAGTTTGATGGGCCCTTGGCTGATTGGGCGTCTTGGGCCAAGCCGCAGCCTTATCTTTGGCATGATCGGGTTCATCTGTGTCAGCGCCTGCATGGCCTTGAACGCGCCGCTTTGGGTGATCGTGCCGCTGTTGGTTTTGGACGGGTTCACCGGGATGATCTGGAACATCACGACGGTCAGCTATCGCCAGCGCACCATTCCCAGCCAGATGTTTGGCCGCGTCAACGCCGCCTATCGGTTCTTCGGCTCTGGGACGATGCCGCTTGGCGCCTTTGCAGGCGGGGCGATCGTTGCAAGCGCGGCCCCGATGGGGCAGGCGGCCCTGCATCTGCCCTTTGCTTTGGCGGCCGTTGGGGCGTTGGGCATGATGGCCTATGCGATGCGACGATTGCGCATCGGGTAAAAAAAACGGGCCGGGAAAACCCGGCCCAGTCCAACAGGGAGGAGCCTTGTCATAACCCCGACAAGGCGAGGGGAACTGATGCTGGGCAGTATTGCGAATAATGCCCTATCAAAACGAACATAATGCAGAAATCTGGCAACAATAAGTCAGGTTTCCCTTACGATGACGTACAGAGGTTGTGCGACGCTTTTGCAACGCGCGGCCCCTAGGCCACCAATTTGTAGCCGCCATTTTCCGTAATCAGCAGGCGCGCGTTCGACGGGTCTGCTTCGATCTTTTGGCGCAGCCGGTAGATGTGGGTTTCCAAGGTATGCGTGGTTACCCCGGCGTTATACCCCCAAACTTCGTGCAAAAGCATGTCGCGGCCCACCACCGCCGATTGGGCGCGGTAGAGGAATTTAAGAATATTCGTTTCCTTTTCCGTCAGCCGCACCTTCTTGTCCTTTGCATCCACCAGCATTTTCTGGGCGGGTTTGAAGGTATAAGGCCCCAGTTGGAACACGGCGTCTTCCGATTGTTCGTGCTGGCGCACCTGAGCGCGGATGCGGGCGAGCAAGACCGGAAACTTGAAGGGTTTGGTCACATAGTCGTTGGCGCCAGAATCGAGCCCAAGAATCGTGTCACTGTCGGTGTCGTGTCCTGTCAACATCATCACCGGGCATTTGACGCCCGCCTTGCGCATCCGGCGGCACAATTCGCGGCCATCGGTGTCTGGAAGTCCGACGTCGAGGATGACCAGATCAAAGACGCCAGCCTTGACTTTTTCCATGCCTTCGGCGCCATTGCGCGCTTCGAAAACGTCGAAATCTTCAGTCATGACCAATTGCTCGGACAGGGCCTCGCGCAGGTCATCATCATCATCAACCAAAAGGATCTTGCGTAGCGTTGCCATGGTGGTCTCCAACGGGGCGGTGGGTCGCCTTGTGGGTAAACAGATGCGCTTGCCTGCCCGTTTCGGCAAGATATGCAACAATTTCCTCACGCGGTCGTGTCGCAGGGGCGGCAAATGTTTCAATTATGCGATTGCGGGGCTAGTGTGGGGGCGGTGATCCCTGAACAGAAAGACCAGATTTTGACCA
>CANHLE010000132.1 GCA_947461435.1 Paracoccaceae bacterium
TCGCGCCCGCCACTCACAGGGGCAGATGCCTTGCGATCTGCCGTTCCGCGCCTGCGCGAGGCCGGGATAGAGGATGCGGCGCGTGATGCCAGAGCGTTGCTGGCCCATGCAATGGGCTTGGCACCGGATCGGTTGACATTGCACTTGCATGACGATCTTACACCGGCCGCCCAAACGCTGTTTGCCGATCACATCTTGGCCCGCTCTGCCCGTCAACCGGTGTCCCAGATCACCGGAGAGCGCATGTTCTGGGGGCTGACGTTCCATGTCACGCCAGATGTCCTTGACCCTCGGCCCGAAACCGAAATTCTTGTCAAGGCGGCTTTGGAGCGTCCTTTTGTGAAGATACTCGATCTTGGCACGGGCTCCGGTGCGATTCTTCTGTCGTGCCTCAAGTTCATGCCGATGGCCATGGGGCACGGCGTTGACATCTCGGCCGCTGCCTTGTCCGTCGCAAAGCTGAATGCCGAACGTTTGGGGTTGGTTGAACGGTCGAAATTTGTAAAATCCGATTGGTTTTCGGCCGTATCTGGTCGGTACGATCTGATCGTGTCCAACCCGCCCTATATCGCGGCGGGCGAGCTTTCCGATCTTGCGCCAGAAGTGCGTTTGCACGAACCCCTTCTTGCCCTGAGCCCCGGCAACGACGGGCTGGAATCCTACCGGGTGATCACGCAAGGCGCATCAGCGCGGCTTTTGCCTGGGGGTAGGATCTACTTGGAAATCGGCCCAACGCAAGGACCTGCCGTGATGGGACTGCTGCGCGATCAAGGATTCGACGGGTTGCATATCCTGTCCGATATGGACGGGCGCGACCGCGTTGTCGCCGGGTCCGCGCCTTCTTTGCCAAACCCCTAGGGTTTGCGCGGAAAACACGCCAAAGGTGGCAAAACTTCTTGCAAACTTAGGCTGGCCGTGCTTATTCCAAGGACGTTGGGTTTTGGACCGATCAGGTTCTTCCCGCTGAAACTCCCTCCTCTGCGCTGCATATTGTTCCTTTGATCGGGTGACGTGCACAGAGCCGGATCTAAGTTCACAAGGACAACATGCGCTCTTCAAAGTCCCGCTCGCGTTCGAAGCAGAACCGCCCGCGCACACTCGGCAACATCATCAACCGCGTCTTTGACAGCTCGGGTCCCGAGGGCAAAGTGCGCGGCACGCCGCAGCAGATCATCGAAAAATATCAGCTTCTGGCGCGCGATGCCCAATTGTCGAATGACCGGGTTGCGGCAGAAAATTTCTTGCAACACGCCGAACATTATACGCGTCTGCTGGCCGAAGCGCAGCGCGAGATGCTGGCTGAACAAGAGGCGCGCCAGCAATATCATCAGCAAAACCAGTCCGGCAATGGACATGGCAATGCGAATGGCAACGGCATTGTTAATGGAAACCGCGACCGCCCGGCAGGCGATCGCGAGTATCGCAATGATCGTGACCAGCCGCGCGAGGATTACTCGGACGAGCAGCCCTATGTGTCGGCTCCTGCCGCGTTTGACGTGATGGGGGAAGAAGACGCCGGTCTAGTCGAGTTGCCAGAGTTCGCCCGCCCGCCACGCCGTGACTTTTCTCAGGATCGCCCCAGAGACGACCGGCCAAGGGATGACCGCCCGCGCGAAGATCGCGCCAGAACAGACCGCCCCCGTGACGACAGGCCCCGTGACGACAGGCCACGGGACGATCGCCCCCGCGATGATCGTCCTCGGACTGACAACAACAGACCAAAGCAAAACCAGGACCGCCCGCGCGAAGATCGGCGGCCAGAGACGCGCCCAGAACCCAGATTTGTTGAACAGCCCGTTGTTGCCGCCCCTGCTCCGGTGGTTGCCGCCGATCCGGCCCCTGTCGTGGTGGAACAAGCCGCGCCAGTAAAGCCTGCGCCAAAACCACGGGTTCGCAAGGTCGTGGCAAAAGTCGAAACGCCGCAAGGCGAGTAGAGGCTATTTTCATAACGGAAAAGCCGCGCAGGGTTCTGGGCGGCTTTTTTGATTAAAAGGCTGTAAAGTCGCCACGTTGACCGGCAACACATCATCAGCCGAAACGCATATTTGCCTTATGGCATCCCCGTCTCGGCACTACCCTTACGCCAAAAGACGCGCGAGCGCACAAAACTGCTCCAGTCCGATTTCTTCGGCACGGCAGGTCGGTTCAATGTTGGCCGCTCTCAATTTGTCTTCGATTCCGGGGCCCATCCCTTTCAGGGACGACCGCAGCATCTTGCGCCGCTGGTTAAAGGCCATTGCCGTCACTCTGGCCAAGACCGCGCCATCGGCGGCAAAGCGTGGCTGGGCAAGGCGCGTCAGATGAACAACGGCGGAATGTACCTTTGGGGCGGGCGTAAAAGCTTCGGGCGGCAAACTCATGACAATTTGTGCGTCACACCGCCATTGCGCCAGCAGCGCCAGCCGTCCGTAATGGTCCGTTCTGGGTTTCGCCACGATCCGTTCGGCGACCTCGCGCTGAAACATCAGCGTCAGGCTTTCCCAAAACGGCGGCCATTGGTCCGGCGTCAACCACCGCACCAGCAATTCCGTCCCCACGTTATAGGGCAGGTTGGCGATAACGCGGATGGGGGCGGTCAGGTGGGCCGTGGGGTCTATCTGAAGCGCATCGCCCCCCAGAACCGTCAGTTTTCCGGGGTAAACCGCTGCTATCTCCGCCAAGGCTGGCAAGCACCGAGGATCTTTTTCGATTGCCAGAACCCGTCTTGCCCCCTCGGCCAGAAGGCCCCGTGTCAGCCCCCCGGGACCGGGGCCAATCTCCAACACATCACAAGCCGTCAGATCCCCCGCTTGACGGGCGATCTTTGATGTCAGATTCAAATCCAGCAGAAAATTCTGTCCCAGCTGTTTTTTGGCCACCAAATCATGATTGCGGATCACATCGCGCAGGGGGGGCAACCCATCAATTGTCGCCATGTCGGGTCCTTGCCATTTTATGCGCAAGGCGCAGGGCCGCCACCAAACTGTCTGGCCGGGCCAAAGACTTGCCCGCAATGTCAAAAGCGGTGCCATGGTCTGGCGAGGTGCGCACGAAAGGCAAACCAAGGGTCACGTTCACGCCGCCATCGAAATCCAAGGTCTTGATCGGAATAAGAGCTTGGTCATGGTACATGCAGATCGCCACGTCGTATCCCGCGCGCGCCCGGGCGTGAAACATGGTGTCAGCGGGAAGGGGCCCGCGAATTTCAAATCCTTCAGACGCCAATCGTGCGACCACGGCGTTGATGAACGCGGTCTCTTCGCGCCCCATCGTGCCGCCCTCTCCCGCGTGGGGGTTCAAACCGGCCACGGCGATGCGTGGTCGTGTCAGGCCAAAATCCCGGCGCAATGCGGCCTCGGTGATACGCACCGTCGTTTCAATCAACTCCGGGCTCAGATGGCTTGGAACCGTGGCCAAGGCAATATGGATCGTGACCGGCACCACACGCAGCGCATCGCAGGCCAGCATCATCACCACATTTTGCACGCCCGCCAAATGCGCCAGATACTCGGTATGGCCCGGAAAGGCAAAACCGGCCCCATCCTTCAGCGCCTTCTTGTGGATGGGCGCCGTACAAACCCCGCTTGCCGCACCACAGGTAACAAGGCCGACGGCGCGGGCAATGACATCAATGACCGACTGCGCATTTGACGGGTCCGGCCTGCCGATGATCTGTGTGTTTGGAAAGTCATGCCGCAACACGGGCAGTAGGCTGGCCGAAACCTCATGTGCCTCAGACGGGTGGTCGATGATTGCAATTCTTGCACTTTCTGGCAGATGGCGGGGGTCGCCGATCCAGAAAAACGGAACATCAGATCCCAGAACGGCGCGCGCCAAAGGTGCCAGTTCTGGGCCGATGCCTGCAGGCTCTCCGCAGGTCAGGGCCAGCGGTGCGCAAGGCAATCTCATGGCTCGACGATCAGGGCCTCGGCCCGCAATTGTTCAAGATAGGATTGTGCCCGCAGCCCCATTTTTTGATTAAGCAACTGCGTGCGAACATCGTCACGCGACGGTGCGAAATCAGACATCGGTTGCCGTGAGCACACCATCAGCACAAGGGTTTGCCCCGCCGCGTTTGGAACCGTCGCGATTTCCCCCCGGTCCAACCCGCGCAAAACAGCCGCATATTCGCTTGGAACCGATCCTTCGGGAAGGGTTTCGCGCAGCACCGTCTCTTCCGGAAGATCGCGGCCCAAGGGCAGCAGATCTTCGCATCGATCTGCCTTGGCCACGATGGCGGTTGTATCGGCGCCCGCCGGAAGCAGAAGATGTACAAAATCCAAAGCCACACCTACGGCCGCATCCCCTTTGGACGTCGATCTGTCACGCAGGTAGAATAGGGCGACGGAATCTTCGGTATCTATGACGTCGGTCATTTGTCCAGGTTCAAGCGCTGCCAGTTGGGCCGCGATGTTGGGTGGCAGATCTGCAAGGGTCAACCAATCCAATTGCCCCCCCGTAGTCGCCGTGGCGGCCGAAGAGTGAAGACGCGCCGCAGCAGCAAAGCCGGGCGCAGAAACCACATCGCCCTTGATCCGTTCGGCCAATTGACGCGCGTCGCTTACCCCACCTTTTTTGATGATGATTTCCGACAGCAAAAGCTTCAGTTCCCCACCAGCAGCAATGCCCCCTTCAATCGCGCGGTCGATCTGTCCCTCAGAAACCTTTGTCCCCGACAAAAACTTGGCCTTGATGGTTTCGCGCCACAAAACGCCGGCTTGAACAAAGTCACGGAATGTTTCCGGCGCAACCCCGCGCGGTGCCAAGGCTTTGAGAAACTCATCGGCGGTCAAATTGGCCCGAGAGGCAAAACTTTCCATACCGGCGGTGACATCTTCGGGTGAAACCACGACGCCCAGTTGCTCCGCCGCGCCTTGGCGCAGACGGTCATCGATCAGCGAATTGCGCGCTTCTTTGGTTGAATCGGCATTTGGTTGAAGCAACGAGAAGAAAATGATCCGCTGCTTCAATTCATAATTCGTAACGACGCGGCCATTCACGATGATCGCCGCCGAAAAGGGGCTTTCTTGCGCCAAGATAGACTGCGAACCCAAAGCCCCCACGAAGATGACCAGCACGGTGATCAGTCGCCAAAATCTTGAAACCAAAATTTTCATTCCTTGATCCTGCTTATCTTCGACATTGCCGGTTCGGGCCTGCCGCCCCTCCACCAAAACCCAACAGTTCAACTGTCAGGCCAAAGTCTGTTCCCGGCCTCACACTAGTCGAGGAGGCAAACCGACGCGAGACCGAAAGATCAACTTTCAAGCATTCATTCAGAAACGACAGCCCCCCACCCGTCGAGACGGCGCTGTCTGAAACCAGATCATACCGTGCATTGCCACTGGCCGTCCAATTTCGCGAAAGATCATAGTCTGACGCAAAAACAATTTCCTGGGTCTTGATGGCGCGATTCTCTACCGGGTCTTCTGGAAGATCTGTGATGCCCAAAGACATCGAATAGCTCTCCCGCGTAAGATCCAGACGCAGTTCAGATTTTGTTGGGTTCAACCCGTCATCCAAAAGCGTTCGCCCGCTCAGGGATAACCCGGTTTCGGACTTTGCAGACACGGAGAGCAGCCAATCAGATCTTGTTCCTGCCAGACCTGACGCGTCCGAAAATTGGCCTGTGTCCGTCACCCGAAGGACCCGGCCCGCCGTCACACCCAAAGAATACCCCTGATCGTTTTGGTAAAGATAACTGCCGCCCAGGTTCACGTGCACACCGGCTTCTTTTCCATCGGTACCCGGAAAGCGGTTCAAATCAAAAAGATTTGCTTCATCAAATTCAACAAGCGCAGAATCTTCGTTTGGGATCAATTCGTTGTCTTTGGGTGCCAAAACAATTTGAAGCACGGGTTCAAAAAGTTCATTGGTGCCGATCTTTGACGATCGGGCCCAAGGCCACCGAATTTCCGCCGCTAATACCGCATGTGTCCTGACCCGGTCACCGGCGTAAACATCGTCCTGTCCGATTGAATAATAGTCGGCAGACATTTCGGCCATGCTGGCAAAAATCATTCCATTCCCGATCGTCCAATTTCTTCGCCAATCGGCCGAAAATGAAAGTCGGGTCAAGTCGCGGCCATCCGATATTCCATCGCCGTTCACATCCGTCGTATCATCTGACGGTCGGTAATGTTGGTGGGCCTCAACCATGAATCCGCCCTGTCCGCCGATTGGCCCGCCGTTGAAACGCCGATGAAACACAAGATCGCTGACTGCGACCGGCAAAGAGCCATCCCGCTCGCCGCCGCGCAACGACTGGAACCCAATCACCTGACCTTCTATAAACTCGCTGCGTTTCGTCCGTGAAACGGTGATCCGGCTGTCCAACCTGTCGGCATCAGAAATGCCGTAATCGGAAAGATAGGCGCTGTCTGAAACCAAAATGCCATGTGCCGATGCCTTGAAATCAAGTGGCAGGGAAACGTCCGCGTCGCCTTCCAGATATCCTCGGAACAATCCGTCGGTCAGTTTGTCGGATGAAACCGCCCCATTTATGGTGTAGGATCCTGTTCGTGTTGCCTTGCGATATCGAAGCTCCACCGTGCGGCCTGATTTCGTTGTAAAAAAGGGCGTAAGGGTGATGTCGCTGCTTTGTCCCAGCACAAGGAAATAGGGCAGCCGTATGCCAAATCCTTGACCTGACGAGGAATACAGGCGCGGGATCAAGAACCCACTTGCTCGATCAAGCGTAGGATCTGGAAGCCGCAGACGTGGCAAGTACAAGACAGGTATTCCCGAGAACCGAAGCTGCGCGCCAGAAAAGAACAGTTGTTGGGCGTCGGCATCGTGCAGAACAGATTTCGCCCGAATCTCCCAAAGGGGCACCTCGCCATTGCAAACTTCGCAGGACGAAGCGACGACTTGCACCAATCCTGTAAGCCTGCCGCCGTCGCTGCGTTGCACCTCAGCGGCCGCAAGTTGAAGTCGGCTTGCCAACACAACTCTGGCTGAAATCAACACACCTTCTGTCAGATCCGCCGACAATTCGGCCTGCTGCGCCACGATGACATTGCCGTTTGCATCCGTCACGCGGATCGGTCCGTCAATGATCAAGGTGTCGGCCGAAGCATCATAAATCAATCGGGCGGCTGTCAAATGCTGCCCCTGAAACAACACTTCAACATTTCCCGCCGCGATCAGCCGATTTGCCCCCACGATTGACAAGCTATCTGCCAGCAACGTTGCGCGGTCTTGGCAAAGGGCCATTCCGCAACTGGCAAAAAACGACGCGAGTAAAATGATAATTCTGATCATATCAACCGTCCTCAAGGTGCAAGAGGAGACCGACAGACAGCAAAATTGCCACAAGCGGCGGCGACCAAGCGGCGAGGATGATGGGTATTTGTTCATTTTCGCCAAGGACTTGGGCGAAGTTTCGCAGAAAGAAGATCAAGAAGCCGCAGAGCAAAGCCATCAGAACCAACGGACCGCTGCCACCCGCCCGCGCATGCCGCATGGTAAAGCCCGCCGCAATCAGAACCATCGCCGCCAAGAACACCGGAGCCGCCATTTCCACGTTGAACCACATCCGATGAGACGTGCCTGAAAATCCGGCTTTTTCCAGTTCTCGTATATAGGTTGGCAGATCCCATATGCTGACGGCTCGCGGGCTGCCAAAGCTGTCGGCGATCTTGTCCCGTGTAAGATCCGTCTTTAACTTCAATGCGCTACCCTGCGATCCTGCGGTCCGTTCGGGATTGGCATCAGTCAAGGACCAGGTTTTCGCCTCCGACAGTTCCCACACGCCCAAGCCAAGTCTGACGTCGGGGCTGAATATCCGCTTCACAAGGCGCCCGGCCGCGTCATATTGCAGAAACGTAACCTGAAAAAGTTCCGTTCCATCGAAGTTTGCGCGTTCGGCTTGGATCACAGTTTGCCCGTCGGCCGTGCCTTGACGCAGCCACAGCCCCGTCTCATTCACCGACAGTACCGAACTTTTACGGGCCTGCCCCGTCGACAATTCGTCATAGGCGCGCGATGTCGTGGCCACGATCGGGTTCAAGACCGAAACCCCCAAAATGCCGATGGCGCAGGCCGTCAGAACCGGAGACCACAAGA
>CANHLE010000133.1 GCA_947461435.1 Paracoccaceae bacterium
CGATTTCATGGGCGGTCAACGCGGCGGCGGCGGCCAGCGGTCGCGGGCGCAGCGGGGGTCAGATCTGCGCTATAACCTGCGCGTCACCCTCGAAGAGGCCTTTGCCGGCGTTCAGAAAACCATCAACGTCCCCGGGTCCACCGCCTGCGATTCCTGCCGCGGTTCGGGCGCCGAGGGCGGCGCCGAACCCGTGACCTGCCCCACCTGTTCAGGCATGGGCAAGGTGAGGGCGCAGCAAGGCTTTTTCACCGTTGAACGCACCTGCCCCACCTGCAATGGCGCGGGCCAGATCGTCAAGAACCCCTGCAAGGTCTGCCACGGGGCTGGCCGTATCGAACGGGATCGCTCGCTGTCGGTCAACATTCCGGCCGGCGTTGAAACCGGCACCCGGATTCGTCTGGCCAGCGAAGGCGAGGCGGGCATGCGCGGCGGCCCCTCGGGCGATCTGTATATCTTTATCGAAGTGCGCGAACACTCAATCTTCCAACGGGACGGTGTCCATCTGTTCTGCCGCGTTCCGGTCACCTTTACCACGGCGGCCTTGGGCGGCGAAGTTGAGGTGCCCACCATCGAAGGCGGCCGCAGCAAGGTAAAGATCCCGGCTGGCGCGCAAACGGGCAAGCAGATGCGCCTGCGGGCCAAGGGAATGCCGGCCCTTCGCGGGGGGGGATCGGGCGATATGCTGATCGAACTTGCCGTCGAAACCCCGGTCAACCTGACCTCTCGCCAGCGCGAATTGCTGCGCGAGTTCGAGGCCCTGTCAGAAGAAAATCACCCCGAAGGCAATTCGTTCTTTGCCAAGGTCAAGGGATTTTGGGACGGGATGAAGGGATAGGCAGGCCCACCGCCGCCTCTCCCTTCGTCTGTGTACCATTAACCTTCTGTAAACCATCACATGGCACTCTGCGGGGATGGCACAGCTTGGTTTTCACGATGGAACGTTGCCCCTCTTCGGGCCCTCAACCGGGCCCGACGACTGTGATGAGGCGGCGCCAGCCCCAACTTCGGGCCAAAAGCTGCCCTCCTACATAGCAGATCATCGCACCCGTTTGCGAACCCGCTTTCGCGAAGGCGGCGCTGCGGCCTTGCCAGACTATGAAATGCTGGAGCTTGTGCTGTTTCGCGCGATCCCACGGCAGGATGTCAAACCTCTCGCTCGGCTTTTGCTGGATAGTTTTGGTGATTTCAACCGCGTGATCACCGCCAGCCCCGCCCGCCTGTCCATGATCAAAGGCGTCGGCGAGGCGGTGATCACCGAGTTGAAGATCGTCGAAGCGGCAGCGCAGCGCATGATGCGCGCACGTGTCCTGAACAGACCCGTCCTGTCGTCATGGGATGCGCTGCTCGATTATTGCCACACCGCCATGTCACACCGCGAAACTGAACAATTTCGCATTCTGTTTCTGGATCGCAAGAATGTGCTGATTGCAGATGAAGAACAGGCGAAGGGCACGGTGGATCATGTTCCTGTCTATCCGCGCGAAGTGGTCAAACGGGCGCTCGAACTCAACGCCTGCGCACTGATCCTGGTCCACAACCATCCCTCGGGGGATCCAACACCATCCGAGTCGGATCTCACCATGACGCTGCAGATCCAAGAGGCGGCGCAGGTTCTGGGCATCATCCTGCATGATCATCTGATCATCGGCAAATCAAGAGAGCTTAGTTTTCGCTCGCAGGGGTATCTGGCGTAAGGGCTGGCCGGGTCCACAGTTCCACCCTTCGGTTCAACCGCCGGCCCGCGCCGGTTTCATCGCAGGCGATCGGCAGCATTTCTCCCAAGGCTTCGATCTTGGGCCAACGGGTTTCCGGCAAATCCGGTGCCAGCAGTTTCAGCGCCGCCAGTACCGCTTCAGCCCGGGTTTGCGACAGATCCAGATTGGCAGCCGCCGCGCCCGACCCATCCGAAAATCCGGCCAGGATCAGCTCTTGGTCTTTGAACAGATCCGCCTCAAGCATCACGGCCAGATCCGCCAGCCCATTCTTTGAATGGGCATCCAGCGTGCTGGACCCCCCCTCGAAACGAAAGGTCAACGACAGGCGGGCGCGGCCATCCATCAGGGCCGTCAGGCGCTTCAGATCGGCCAGACTGGTTTCTTCGCCCGCACCATTGATCGCATTGATCAGGCGCAACCCATCCCCGGTCAGTGGCCGGGCGGTAACCGCCCTGTCCACATACCCGGCAGCGGCGATTGCGGTGTCGGCGGCAGGGGTGCTCAGAAACTCCAGAAATTCACGCAGAACCAGCCCGACATGCCGTCGCGGAATCTGAAAGAAAAGGGGCATGGACAACGGGTAATCTTCTGATTTCACCGACATGGGATCGGGCAAAAGCGGAAACCCGCAACTGTCGCGAAGCGGCAAGATGCGCGCGGGGTCTGCCGCCGTTCGCCCGGTTACCGCCAACGCCCAAGGATCCCGCGCCACGGCTTCGGCCATGGTACCCAGATCGGGGTGTACGACGCTTGCGGCGACCTCTTTGCCCAAACGGCTGGACAGGGCCCGCGCCAGATCGCTGTCGGCTTGAAGGCCGTGCAGAACAAGGGGCATATCCGGCCCGCCGATTTCGGACCAGTTCTTTACCTCGCCCGACAAGGCACGCGCAAGATCCGTGGTCGTGACAAAGGGTATGGCGTTCCCCGGCGCGATGATCGGCACCAGCGCATCCAGCGCCACCTCGCGCGTCGCAAACCCCGGCTCTTCCGCCGCCCCCAGCATCAAATCGGCGCGGCCCTCGGCAATGGCCTGCCGCGCCTCGTCAAGTGTCATGGCCATGAAACTGATTTCAGCCAAAGTGTTTCGCGTGGTTGGATCGACCAGCTTGATCGGCGATCCTGCCTGAAACACCACGCCCCGGCTGTCCGCAAAGGCGCGCAAAAGCGGCTCCAACAGGGCGGCCCCGGCCCGGCCTTCGCCAACGATGTGAATGATGGCCTTGGGTGCCGTCAAATCCGGGCAGGCGGGCCCCTCGCAAATCACCCCTTCTGCATCCACCGTCAAAAGCCCAAATCGCGTATCGATCCGGTAAAATGCGCCGTCAAAGCCCTGAAGACTGCCAGACAGCGACAGGCTGCCATCGCGTGAGATCAGCGAGACATCTTGTGCCCCCGCCGCCCCCCCAAAAACAGACAGGAGCGCGACGATCACCGCCGCGCACCTTTTGGTCAATCGCATGCTACTCTGCCAAACCCAATTCAGTTGGCGGCCAGTGTCATGTCCTCAGCAAGATTATTCAACACCAGAAAGTCACCGATGGCCGAACAATCGGGCATCGCCAGCGTCAGATCGGTCACGACGACCCGGCCATTTTGCGCCGCAACCGTTTCTCCGATCAACTCGCGGCCGCAGGTCGCCTCGGTCACGGCTGATTCCACCTCAACTTTGACGGGGATTGCCGCAGCAGGATAGGTGTAGACTTCGGCAAGCAGGGGCAACGGGGCCGCCGGATCGCCCAAAATTTGCAAGAACCCACCCGCGTCAGAGGCCACGCCGGGCTGCACGCCATAGATATGGCCCTTGCCGCCAAAACTCGCCCCGTTTTCATAGGCGTTGACCTGAAAGGTGTCGTCGCCTTGCCACTGAACGCCAAACCGGCGGAACTGAACCGATTCGGGAACCTCGATTGTGCCTTGTGCGGCCGATCCATCGGCCAGAATGGCCTCGACCTTGGACAAGACCACCATCGCCGGAAGCGAGGTGAACAATGCCCCGTTGGCCGTCGTCAAACCGGTCACGGCAAGGCCCTCGTGCTTTAGGACGACACGGGAATTCGGGGCACAGGGGGCAATCAGGGTGATGCCGATCATCCCCCCCGGCACCACGGCCAGATCCAAGGTTACGGGGCAGGTTTCGGCCACCGCTGCGGGCAGCGCGGCGGGTTCGGCCGCGGGTTGGGGCAGGTTCGTTTCTGGCGTCGCTGCCGCCAGCGTCATGTGTTCGTCGGCCACAGGGGCGCGCAGCGTCTTGGGGCCTTGCGACGCAATCCTTTCGTCCCCCGCTGCCATCTCAACCTGCTGGTCATCTGCCGCCGTTATTGCGGGCGAATTTTCTGTCAGGGCGATATCTGGTGTGGCAAGCGGGGCCTGTCCGGGCTGCAGATCATCCAGGCTCGGCGTTGTCTCGCCCGACAAAGCCACAATTCCTGCCGGGGCAATGGCCGCCGCCGCAGGTTCGGCCACAGCCACGCGCGGCGGCTCGGATCGGTGCTTAAGAACTTGCATCATCTGTCCGGCCGATCCCGCCACAAGCAGCAAAGCGGCCACACGCAGCAGCCTTTTGCGATCTGACAAAAGCATCAGGATCGGTGATTTGGCATCAGACTGTTCATCGGCGCTTGGCGGCCGGACGGCGGACTTGCTAGGCAGTTTCGGCAGGTTGACTGCAAACTTCATCGTCGCCTCCATCGGCATCGTTCGCGATGAAGATGACGCCCAAAAGGGGCCGTCCCGTGGCAAGATTGCGGAATGTTTCCAACCGTGGGGGCTATCAAAGCCGCCACAGGTTCAAACCCGCCCGCCTTTCGCCGCAATTCCCCTTGGGCATGGGGGCCCGCGCGTTATTTCGACGAATCGCGGATCAACAATTCCGGGGTAATCTGCGATATCGTGGGGCCACTCAACCGGCCCTCCAGCGCTTCAAGGATAAGCGTCGCCGCCCGCGCGCCGATGTCGCGCGGGAATGGGTTTATCGTCGACAGTGTCGGCACACAGACCGACCCAATTTCATAGTCACCAAACCCCGCGATAGAAATATCGGCGGGCACGGCAACGCCCCGCCTTTGGCACTCGCTCAGCGCGCCAAAGGCCGAAAGATCAGACACGCAGATGACCGCCTGTGTGTCTGGCACGTCGCGCAGCAGCCGCGCCATGGCCTCGGCCCCTTCGCGCATTGAAATGGGCGGCACACCGGCGGCGATCAGCCGCGATGCATCCAACCCGAGCGCCTGCATCGCGGCGATAAACCCGGCACGCCGGTCTGTGCCGCGCGTATCGCGGTCGGCATCGCCGCCGATAAAGGCAATTCGGGTCAGACCTTGGCCAACGAAATGATCCACCATGCGCCGAACCGCACCCGCATTCGAAAACCCCACGACATGACCGATCGGCTTGTCCGGCAGATCCCATGTTTCGATCACCGGAATCCCCGAATTTTCCAGCATCCGGCGGGCACGCGGTGTGTGCCGGCCCCCGGTCACCACAATCGCCTCGGGCCTGCGGCGCAACAGCTGTTCAATCAGCCGTTCTTCTTCCAGAATGTCGTAATTGGTATATCCCAACAGGATCTGCAGCCCACGGTCCTTCAACCCATCGGCCAAGCCGCCCACGGTATCGGCAAAGTTGGCATTGTTGATCGACGGGATCGTGACCGCCACGAAATCCGTCTTTTGCGAGCGCAGGTTCGAAGCCGTGCTGTCAAACACATACCCCAAATCCTCAGCCGTCCGCAAAATCGCACTCCGCGTCGCCTCTGATACCGAACTGTCCCGCTTGAACGCGCGGCTGACGGTCATGGGCGATACCCCCGCAATGCGGGCCACATCGGCCATGGTCGGGGGTTTGCGCGGGGTCATCTTGGGCCTTTGGTATCGTTACCTTTGGTCACTAAAGGCAGGGCGCACGTAAATTGCAAGGCGGGCCTAGATCGCGGCAGCAAAGACATGCGCCGTGGTCACATGATGGTGGATGCGTCCGGTGAAATGCCGCGCAAGCACCGCTTCGGTCGCCGCGCGCCCCTTCATGCGGATCGGATGGGTCAGAAATGCCTCAACCGTTTGCATATCCGGCCAATCAATCGCCAAAATCAACGGAAACTCGGGCGCCCCATCGTCCCGGCTGTCGCCAAAGGTCACGCGAATGTCCAACGCGCCGGGAAACTGCTGCCAGACGGGCAGCATCTCGGCCAGAACATCGGCGCGGAACGCGTCGGTCGAACCTTCGGTCAAGCTGCCCTCGAACAGGGCGTAACGGGTGATCATTGCGGCATCTCCTTGCGCGGCCCCTTGAAGTATTCCATCAGCGCTGCCTGATCCTCGCCGCCCCATCCTGCGGCGGTCATCAATCGGTGCACCTCGGCACAGGCGGCGGTCAGGGGCAGGGCGGTATGATGTGTCCGCGCCATATCCTGCGCCGCATTCAGGTCTTTGACCATATTGTCGATCCGCCCTGTGCGCCGATAGTCGCGGGCGACAAACCGCGGCATGTATTCCTGCAAGATCGCGCTGTCCGCCCGCCCCCCGGCCAAGGCCCGTGGGATCATCGCGGCATCCACGCCCGCCGCTTCGGCCAGGGCTGTGGCTTCAGCCACCGCCAGAAAATTCAATCCACACAGCACCTGATTGATCAGCTTGGTTGTTTGCCCGGCCCCGGCAGGGCCCATATGCGTTTGATGCGTGGCCAAAGGCGCCAGAACAGCTTGTGCCCGCGCCACGTCTTGGGCCGTCCCGCCTTGCATCAGCGTCAACGCGCCCAGCGCCACTTTGGGAATCCCGCCCGACAGTGGGCTGTCCACCCAAGCCAGCCCGATGCCCAGCGCTTCTTGCGCCAAGTCTCGGGTCGAGTCGGGATCGATCGAGGACATATCTATGATCAGCGTGCCCGGCCGCGCCCCTTCGGCAACGCCGCGCGGGCCAAAGACGGCCGCTCTCACAATCCGCGCGGCATTCAAGCTTAAGATCACCGCATCCGCCTCTGCGGCGGCGGCCGCCGCTGTGTCCGCAGATACCGCCCCCAACGCCACCAGCGCCGCCACCTTGTCGGCGTCCGGATCGAACACCACCACCCGCGTTCCCGTCGCCAAAAGACGGGCCCCAATGGCCCCGCCCATCGCCCCCGCCCCAATCAACGCGATGCAGGTCGTCATGATGCGCCTCCTGTGAAAGACACGATGGCGGCCACGATCTGTGGCAATGGCTGATCCACATCCACGGTCAGCGCCTCATCCGGGCCGGGGGCTTCCAGCGCAGCAAACTGGCTGTCCAGCAAGGATACCGGCATGTAATGGCCTGTGCGGGCCGCCATCCGCGCCTCAATCACCGCCCGGCTTCCGGACAAATGCACAAAGGTCACCGTCCCGTCTGCCCCGGCGCGCAACCGGTCACGATAGGCGCGCTTTAGCGCCGAACACCCGATGATCACCGGTGCATCCTTGGCCAGACTGGCCGCCACTCTGTCCAGCCAAGGCCAACGGTCGTCATCAGTCAGGGCGATACCGGCGCGCATCTTGGCGACGTTGGCCACCGGGTGCAGATCATCCCCGTCGTGGTAGGCCACGCCCAAACGGGCTGCAACCGCCGCCCCGACGCTGGATTTGCCGCAACCTGCCACGCCCATCAGGATCATCCGGATCGGCATCACAGCGAAACCGTGATCCCGCCATCGACATACAGGATATGCCCATTCACAAAGCTTGACGCGTTCGACGCCAGAAAAATGCAGGCGCCCTGCAGTTCTTCGACCTTGCCCCAGCGTCCGGCGGGCGTGCGTTTTTCCAACCATGCGGTAAAGACCGGGTCGGCCAGCAGCGCGGCGTTCAGCGGCGTGATGAAATATCCCGGCGCAATCGCATTGCAGTTCAGCCCATGCTTGGCCCAATCTGTCGCCATGCCCTTGGTCAGGTTGGCCACGGCCCCCTTCGTGGCCGTATAGGGGGCAATTCCCGGACGGGCCAGCGCGCTTTGAACGCTGGCAATGTTGATGATCTTGCCGGCCTTTCGCGCAATCATGTGGCGCGCCACCGCCTGACCCACGTGAAAGACACTGGCAATGTTCGTTTGCAACAGCCGCTCAAACGCCTCGGGCGGAAAGTCCTCCAAGGGGCCGCGATGCTGCATCCCTGCATTGTTGACCAGTATGTCAATCGGGCCGACCTGC
>CANHLE010000134.1 GCA_947461435.1 Paracoccaceae bacterium
CGAAGGTCTGTTCTACGCAAAGCTTTCGGCGGCCTCGACCATGGCCATTGCGCCGATCTTAATCCTTGGCTGGTTCAGCCAGAAACAACTCGTCCGCGGCCTGACCTTTGGCGCGGTGAAGTGAGGACACATGGGCAAAATCACGCTTAACGCCGTTCGCAAATCCTTTGGGGCCACCGATGTGATCGCGGGTCTGGACCTGACGATCGAAAACGGCGAATTCGTTGTTTTCGTCGGCCCCTCGGGCTGCGGCAAATCCACTTTGCTGCGCCTGATCGCGGGTCTGGAAGACACCTCGGGCGGCACCATTGCCATCGACGGCGTGGATGCCACCGATCTGCCCCCGGCCAAACGCGGACTGGCCATGGTGTTTCAATCCTATGCGCTTTATCCGCACATGTCGGTGCGCAAGAACATCCATTTTCCCCTGAAAATGGCGGGAATGGATCCGGCCGAGGCGGCGCGGCGCGTTGAATCGGCCGCCAAGGTGCTGAACCTGACCAGCTATCTGGACCGCAAGCCCGGCCAGTTGTCCGGCGGTCAGCGCCAGCGCGTGGCCATCGGCCGCGCCATCGTGCGCGAACCCAAGGCCTTCTTGTTTGACGAACCCCTGTCCAACCTCGATGCCGCCTTGCGCGTCAACATGCGTCAGGAAATCACCGAACTGCACCAGTCGCTGAAAACCACGATGATCTATGTCACCCACGATCAGGTCGAAGCCATGACGATGGCCGACAAGATCGTGGTCCTGAACGCGGGGGCCATCGAACAGGTTGGCAGCCCCCTGACCCTGTATAACAGCCCCGCCAACACCTTCGTGGCCGGCTTCATCGGCAGCCCGAAGATGAACCTGATCACCGGGGCCGAAGCCGCCAAACACGGCGCCACAACCATCGGCGTGCGTCCCGAACATCTGGATATCGTCCCCTCGGGCGGCTGGAAGGGCATCGTCGGCCTGTCAGAGCATCTGGGCTCTGACACCTACCTCAAGATTGCCACCGACACCGTCGGCACCGTCAACGTCCGCGCCGGCGGCGAGGTGATGCTGCGCCCGGGCGATGAGGTTCACCTTGCGCCGCAGCCCGGCAAAATTCACCGCTTTGGCCCTGATGGAAAGACATTGGCATGAAATTGCTTGGCAAAACCGCCCTGATCACCGGCTCCGCACGCGGCATCGGCCTTGAATTCGCCCGCGCCTATCTGGCCGAAGGCGCCGTCGTTACCCTTGCCGACATCAACCTTCCCGCCGCGCAGGCCGCCGCCGCCGCCCTTGGCCCCAAGGCCCATGCCGTGCACATCGACGTCGCCTCGCAATCGTCCATCGAGACTGCCTTTGCCGAGGCGATTGCGAAAATGGGCGCGCTCGACATCCTGATCAACAATGCCGCCCTGTTCTCGGCGGCCCCAATTCAAGACATCACCCGCGCCGATTATGACAAACTCTTTGCCGTCAACGTCTCGGGCACGCTCTTTTGCCTGCAGGCGGCGGCCCGCCACATGATCGCCCGCGGACAGGGCGGCAAGATCATCAACATGGCCTCGCAGGCTGGCCGCCGGGGCGAGGGCCTCGTGGCCGTCTATTGCGCCACCAAGGCGGCGGTGATCTCATTGACGCAATCGGCAGGGCTGGGCCTGATCGCGCATGGCATCAACGTCAACGCCATCGCCCCCGGTGTGGTGGACGGCGAACATTGGGACGGCGTCGATGCCTATTTCGCCAAACTGGAACACAAGGCCCCCGGCCAGAAAAAGGCCGAGGTGGGTGCCGCCGTGCCCTTTGGCCGGATGGGCACGGCCCAAGATCTGGCGGGCATGGCGATCTTCCTTGCCACCAAAGATGCTGATTACATCGTCGCCCAATGCTTCGGCGTGGACGGCGGCAACTGGATGGCCTGACATGAACACCACCGCACATCTGACCGCCCACCTGCCGGCCTATGACCGCACAAAACTGACGCCGGGCATCGTTCACATCGGCCTTGGCAACTTTCACCGCGCCCATATGGCCGTTTATCTGGATGATCTGTTCGCCATGGGGCAGGGGATGGACTTTGCCATCATCGGCGCGGGCGTGCGCCCCCCCGATGCCGCCATGCGCGACGCGCTGATCGCCCAGGATTGCCTGTCGACCGTGATCGAATTGGATCCGGCGGCCAAATCCGCCCGCCGCATCGGCTCCATGGTCGATTTTCTGCCCGTCTCGGCCGACAATGCCCCGCTGATTGCGGCCATGATCGCCCCCGCGATCCGCATCGTATCGCTGACGGTCACCGAAGGCGGCTATTTCATCAACCCCGCCACCGGGGCTTTTGACCCCACCCATGCCGAAATTGTGGCAGATGCGGCCAAACCGGCCCGCCCCGCCACCGCCTTTGGCGCTATCATCGCGGCCTTGCGCGCGCGCCGGGCAGCCGGAACCGCGCCCTTCACGGTCATGTCATGCGACAACCTGCCGGGCAACGGCCATGTCGCGCGCGCGGCGGTCGTGGGTCTGGCGCATCTATCCGATCCGGAACTGGCCCGCTGGATCGATGCCCATGTCGCCTTCCCCAATGGCATGGTCGATCGCATCACCCCCGCCACCGGCCCGCGTGAGCGGGCCCTTGCCCAAACCTTCGGCCTGACCGATCCCGTGCCCGTCACCTGCGAGCCGTTCCGCCAATGGGTGATCGAAGACATCTTTCCAGCGGGCCGCCCCCCGCTGGAACAGGTCGGCGTCACCTTCACCCCGCATGTCCACGCCTTCGAGATGATGAAGATCCGTATCCTGAACGGTGGCCACGCCACCATCGCCTATCCCGGCGGATTGATGGACATCGAATTTGTTCACGAGGCCATGGCCCATCCGCTGATCCTTGGCCTGTTGAACAAGGTCGAACGCGAAGAGATCATCCCTTACGTGCCCCCCGTGCCCGGCACCGATATTTCGGCCTATTATGATCTGATCGTCCAGCGGTTCTCCAACCCTGAAGTTGCCGATACAGAACGCCGCCTCTGTCTGGACGGGTCCAACCGTCAGCCCAAATTCATCGTCCCCTCGGTGCGCGATGCTTTGGCGGCGGGCGGCAGCGTCCAAGGTCTGGCGCTCGTCTCGGCGCTCTGGGCGCGCTATTGCTTTGGTACAACCGACAGCGGCACCCCGATTGCCCCGAACGATCCGAACTGGGATGTGCTGCAAGCCCTTGCAGCATCGGCCAAATCTGATCCTGCCGCTTGGTTGGCCCAAGAGACGATCTATGGCGAAACCGCCCGCGATCCGCGCTTTGTGGCCGCCTTCACAGCGTGGCTCACGATGCTGTGGGCCAAGGGAACCAAGGCGACGCTGGAAACCTATCTCGGCTGATCGGGCGCAGCCGGCGAAAAAACGCGCGGGATGATTGGGGGGCAGGTGCCCCCCAGCCTTACCCCTCAGCCAACGCGCCGCATCCGCCTTGCTTTCATGGCCTCATGCGCCTGATCGCTGCCATCATGGAACGATCCGAACCAGCGGTCCAACGGCACCATTCCGTCCGAATAATTCACTTCGAAATACTTGTGATGCAGATAGTGGGCGTAATAGCTCGCCTCGAAACTCGCAGCCTCGCCCAGCACCACGCGGTCAAATCCGGTGTGCCCCTGCGCGGGCCCCACCCCCAACCGCGAGGCAAGGTTGATCATGTGCACCGGATGGGCGGGCAGCACGAAGAACAGCAAGATCGTCGAGAAATAGATTAGATGCTCGACCGGATGCATCGACAGGCCTGACCAGGGTCCGGGGTTGATGTTGCGATGATGCAGCTTGTGCGCGATCTCATACAAGGGCGAGACATGCAGCAACCGATGGCAGAAATAGAACCCCACCTCATGGATCAGCGGCACCACGAAAAACAGCGCGACAAAGCCGACGGGATGGCTGGCAAAGTCGATCATCGGGGCCCAGCCATTGCCATAGGCCCACAGCAACAGCACCTCATACGCTGTCCAGATCGGCACCCCGCTGACCAAGGTGTGAAACATGTTGTCATGGATCTGGCTGCCAAAGGCAAATCCCGCCGCCTTTTCCTTGGGAAAGGCTTTGTTGTACTTGAACTGCGTGCCCTGCCGCTTCCAGCGGTACAGCCACAGATGCCAGGCCCCGAAAACCAGCACCGCCAGAATTTCGTTGCGGATCAGCAAATAGCCGATCCAGCCCGGGTCAAGGGTCTGCGTCTGCTCAAGGCTGGGCGATGCCCAAAGCCACAATGCCCCGGCAAGGGCGGCGTAAAACACGTTCCACGGCAGAAAATACCCCGGAAACCCGAACAGCCACCGCATCAGCCGCCTTGGGTTTGGCGGCCAGTCAAACGCCGGTCCATAGGAAATCGGCCGGTTAGGCGCCCAGTTTCCCCGATCATCTGTTGTCCCGTGTGCCCGCTCGTCCATGCCGCCAATCCCCCGCCGTTTAGGCCAAACTGGCGCAATTCCGCCCCCCGATCAAGCCGCCCGCCCGCCGCCCCCGCCTTGCGCCAAAAATGCGCCCCTTCCCCCCCTTTCCCGGCCCCGCTGTTCACGCTATACGCCAGCGCATGACCCAGCTTGATCTCATCCGCAATTTCTCCATCGTGGCCCACATCGACCACGGCAAATCCACCCTCGCTGACCGGCTCATCCAGATGACCGGCACAGTGGCTGCGCGCGACATGAAGGCGCAGATGCTGGACTCGATGGACATCGAACGCGAACGTGGCATCACGATCAAGGCCAACACCGTGCGCATCGAATATCCGGCCAAGGATGGCAAAACTTACATCCTGAACCTGATCGACACCCCCGGCCACGTCGACTTCGCCTACGAGGTCTCCCGCTCCATGCGCGCCGTCGAAGGCTCGCTTCTGGTGGTTGACGCCTCTCAGGGCGTCGAGGCGCAGACCCTCGCCAATGTCTACCACGCCCTCGACGCGGGCCATGAAATCGTGCCCGTCCTGAACAAGATCGACCTGCCCGCGGCAGAGCCGGACCGTGTCAAACAGCAAATCGAAGACGTCATCGGCCTTGACGCCTCCAACGCCATCCCGATTTCCGCCAAATCCGGCCTTGGCATCCCCGATGTGCTTGAGGCGATTGTGACCCGCCTTCCCGCCCCAAAGGGCGACCGCGATGCCCCGCTCAAGGCCATGCTCGTCGACAGCTGGTACGATGCCTACCTTGGCGTCGTCGTCATGGTGCGCATCATGGACGGCGTCATGCGCCGCAGCGACCGCGTCAAGATGATGCAAACCGGCGCCGCTTACGGCATCGACAAACTCGCCGTGCTCAAACCCCAAATGGTCGATATCGACGAATTGGGCCCGGGCGAAATTGGCGTCTTCACCGCCTCCATCAAACAGGTGCGCGACACCCGCGTGGGCGACACCATCACCCACGAGCGCAAACCCTGCGCCGAGGCGCTGCCCGGCTTCAAACCCGCCCAGCCCGTGGTGTTCTGCGGGCTGTTCCCGGTCGACGCCGCCGATTTCGAACCCCTGCGCGAAGCCATCGAAAAACTCTCGCTCAACGATGCCTCCTTCTCCACCGAGATGGAAACCTCCGCCGCCCTTGGCTTTGGCTTTCGCTGCGGCTTCCTTGGCCTTTTGCACCTTGAGGTGATCCGAGAGCGGCTGGAGCGCGAGTTTGATCTGGACCTGATCACCACCGCCCCCTCGGTCGTCTTCAAACTCTACATGAAAGACGGAGAGGTGCGCGATCTGCACAATCCCGCCGACATGCCCGACCTCACCTATGTCGACCACATCGAAGAGCCGCGCATCAAAGCCACCATTCTGGTGCCCGATGAATACCTCGGCGATATCCTCAAACTCTGTCAGGAACGCCGCGGCATCCAGCTGGATCTGTCCTATGCCGGATCGCGCGCCATGGCCGTCTATGACCTGCCCTTGGCCGAAGTGGTGTTCGATTTCTACGACCGCCTGAAATCGGTCACCAAGGGCTATGCCTCCTTCGACTATGTGATCTCGGAATACCGTGAGGATTTTCTGGTCAAGATGTCGATCCTTGTGAACGACGAGCCGGTCGATGCCCTGTCCATGATGGTCCACCGCGACCGGGCCGAGGCGCGGGGCCGCTCAATGGTCGAAAAGCTCAAGGAACTGATCCCCCGCCACATGTTCAAAATCCCGATCCAGGCGGCGATTGGCGCGCGGGTCATCGCGCGTGAAACGTTGAGCGCGATGCGCAAGGACGTGACGGCGAAATGCTATGGCGGCGACGCGACGCGCAAGCGCAAGCTGCTGGACAAGCAGAAGGCGGGCAAGAAGAAGATGCGGCAGTTCGGCAAAGTCGAAATCCCGCAAGAGGCGTTTATCAGCGCGCTTAAGATGGACAGTTGACTTTGCTGTGCCGCGTGACACATTCTTTCACAACTTATGGCATAGTTGGCTAGCAAAATATCAATTTTTAGCGAAGGGAAAAGGGTGACCGACGATCTCGAACTTTTCGCTACCATGAGCTTTAAGGGGCGTCGA
Organism: Paracoccaceae bacterium; assembly: GCA_947461435.1. Taxonomy (GTDB): domain Bacteria; phylum Pseudomonadota; class Alphaproteobacteria; order Rhodobacterales; family Rhodobacteraceae; genus CAIYZT01. Next base: position 6,480 of record CANHLE010000134.1, read on the forward strand.
TTTGATGGAGAGTTCATTCCGGTTGGCGCGCTTCCAGCAATCGCGAGTTATCAGGATACTTTAATTCAAATGGCAAAAGCTATCTGGAGAGAAGAGAATCCAGATAAGGAGCGGTTGCCCAAAGATTTTGTCAAGTCATTTGATTTGGGGCTAAGAGGAATTGGACAAGGAAGCAAAGTCGCGCAGCTCCCTCGCCGCGTAGATGAGAACGGGAGTCTCTTCGGTGATGGAGCATTCGATGATATCTTCATAGAGGCACAAGAACGAATTGCAGCTGCCGTGATTGCAGCAAATAACAACACGACAATTCGGCCGTTGCCAGAGAACGTAATTTTTCCTTTCGAGAAGATTGGAAAGTCAATCTTATCGTCGGAAGTAATTGACATTAATCCTCTGGCGCACGGTAAAAAGCGCGTAGGAATATTTCGAGTTTCGGAGTCCGCTGTTAACCTAGTGGTGAGAAAATCTAGAGTTCGAAACTTTAAAAAAATCGACAGTCTTGGATTTGTCATTGGATTGTCTGAAGCCCCATCTGCGTTAAGAATTTCTTCCTCGTTTGGATTCTTTTCGTATCCCCTGCCTTGGGCCGAATTACGTAGCAATGGTGCATACTCGATCGGATCGGTAGTTAGCTTTTCCATTAATGTGGAGACGGATGCGCTTGGGGAAATAAAGCGATTTATTTCACCCGGCGCTATCTCACCTTCATTAGCATTGCCGTTGGGTATAGAGTTGGTTGATCGGATCAGAGGTTTTGCTGAACTTGAGGCCGGATGGCTTGATGGGTTGGGTGCTCCGCAATCTCCTTCAACATCGATGCGCGCGATGGAATTTGCGGTCTATTTGACTCGCTTTGTGGAAGGGGTTTTTGTTTTTCCGGAGAGTGAAGGTGGCATTCAGTTCGAGTGGAAATCGAATGACATTGCAGCGTCACTTTTGATAAACGAAGACACGTTCCTGTTGGGCGCAAGTGACTTGAGGTCAGATCGGTTCCGGGAAAAATTTTTTCGCGGTGTTTCTGACGTTGCCCCCAACTTTTATCCAGTGTGAGCGAGACTCCGGGTTTGAGTTTTGCTCATTTGGGCGGGTTGGGCAACGGGGGCCGGCGCGGAGCTTTTCGGGTTGCGCAGCGTCGGGCCCCGTTGCGGGGTGAA
>CANHLE010000135.1 GCA_947461435.1 Paracoccaceae bacterium
AAGGTGCGATCGTCCAGAACCTTGACGAACCCGCAGGGATCGCCCCGCGGGCTGACATCGGCCCGCCCGGCGGCCGATTGCGTGCCGATGCACAAAAACGGCGAGCGGGCGATGAAATCCCTTGCGTGGGGATCCAGATGATCCAATGACTTTTGCTTGGCCAGCGTGTGGGTTGCGGGAAAAAGCGCCCGCAAGCCCGCCTCATCTTGCACCAAAAACTCTGGTTTGATCTGCATCTGTTTTCCCCGCCCTCTCGCGTTCTCGCAACCTTGTCGTCCGGCCCTGACCTCGCGGTCCAATACATCGGCAAACTTTGACCGGTCGGCCTTGGAAAACAACTTTCCTCCACCTTGCCGGAACGGATCGGCGCTGCGCAGATCCTGCATCAAATCGCGCGTCGCCAAGGCCATACCCACATTCGCCGGGGTCAAAACCTCACCGTTATGCTTGACCACCCTTGCCCCCGCCGCCACGCATTTCGCGGCCAAGGGAATGTCGCCCGTCACCACCACATCCCCCGGCCCGCACGCCTCGGCGATCCATTTGTCGGCCTCATCTGGCCCGGCGCTGACATAAACGCTTTCAACAAGCGGGTTCGCACTGGGCCGGATCCCCCCGTTTGATACCAGCACCATCCGCATCTTGTGCCGCGTTGCCACACGTTCGGCCTCGGCTTTCACCGGGCAGGCATCGGCATCGATATAGATCGTCATACAAGCAGCGCAGCGGCGTGAAAGGCCACATGCTCTTCCATGAATGTCGACACAAAATAATAGCTGTGATCATAGCCCTTTTGCATCCGAAAGGTTCCGCCCTGCCGCATTTCGGCCATCGCCGCCGCCAACTCCTGCGGGCGCAGCAGGTCGATGAATTGGTCCGACGTGCCCTGATCAATCAAGATTGGCCCGTCAAACCCGCGCCGCAGCATCAGCGCCGTGGCATCATACGGTGCCCAAGCCTCTTCATCCTCGCCCAGATAGGCGGTGAACTGCTTGCGGCCCCAATCGCTGGCACAAGGATTGCAGATCGGCGCAAAGGCAGACACAGATCTGAACCGCCCCGGAAAGCTCATCGCGATCGTCAGGGCGCCATGCCCGCCCATCGAATGGCCGGTGATCGCCTGCGCCGCCTCGGCAATCGGAAAGGCACTGAACAAGGCATCGGGCAACTCGTCCGTGATATAATCCCACATCTGGAAATTCTTGGCCCAGGGGCGCTGCAGCGCGTTCACATAAAACCCCGCGCCCTGCCCCAGATCAAAGGCCGCATCATTGGGCACGCCTTCACCGCGCGGGCTGGTGTCTGGAAAGACAATCGCAATCCCGGCCTCGGCGGCCCAGCGCTGTGCGCCGGCTTTTTCCATAGCATTGGCATGGGTGCAGGTCAGGCCCGACAAATACCAAAGCACCGGCACCGCCCCGTCTTCGGCCTGCTCTGGCAGGAAAAGACCAAAGGTCATGTCACAATCGGTTGCGTCAGACCTATGGCTATACACCCCTTGCACGCCGCCAAAACACCGGTTTTCCGAAATCGTTTTCATCACGTCCCCATCATCGCCAAGACCGCCGTCACCGTAACCACAGAGGCCGCCGTTGAAATCAAGATTGCCGCGCTCACCCGCTGCGGCGCCACGCCATAGTGCTGCGCCAAGATGAAGACATTCCCCGCCACGGGCAAGGCCGCCGCCGCAATCATCACCGTTCCGGCATAACGCTCCACGTCAAATATCCACACCGCCGCCGCCACAGCCCCCGGATGCAGCACCAATTTGGCCGCGCCAAGCCAAAGCGCCACACCCACCCGCTCGGCCCGCCGCCCTGCCAGACTGGCGCCGATCGCAAACAAGGCGCAAGGCGTTGCTGCGGCGCCAAGAAGGGTCAGAAACTCGTTTGCGGGCACCGGCAAACGCCAACCCGCCGCCCCCCAAGCCAGCCCCAGAACCACCGACACGATCATCGGATTGCGCGCCAGTCCCAGGGCCAGCACCCCCAGAACCCCCAACCGCATCCGCCCCTCGCGGTGCGCGGTGATCACCAAGGTCAGCACCGTTGAAAACACGATCAGATCCACGGCCAGAACCATCAAGACGGGCCCCACAGCCTTCGGCCCCAACAAAAGCGCCAACATGGGTATTCCCAAAAAACCCACGTTCCCGATCACGCCGCTATGCGCTTCAAAAACCGCCGCCTCAACGCCCGTCCCGCGCGCCAGCGCCAGCCCCCCGACAAGCGCCCAAACCACCGCCGTCGCACTCAGATAAGCCGCGACAAACGACCAACTGAAGATGGCATGCAAATCCAGATTGGCCGCAAAACCGAACAGCATGGCCGACAAGGCGAAGTAAAACACGAATTTGGTCAGATAGGCCGTCGCTTCCTCGCTGAAAAATCGCAGCCGGCCCGCGGCAAAGCCAAGGCCGATCACCGCGAAAAACGGAAGGGTCTTCAAGAAGATTGCCAGCATGGCCCTTGCTCGCATGACACGCGGGCGGGGGCAAGGCCATCGGGCCGCGTTGCCTCGGCGGGGCTCATCCAATCCCTGAAATAAGCGCAAAATATGTTGGCCCGCATTGATCCTTGGCGCAGGTCACCGGATCAAGATGCAAGTCTTCACCGCAGGGCACGGCCTCTCAATGGCGCGCCCGCTTTTGCTCCCGGCGCGCCGCTTGCCGCTCGGCTCTGCGGGCCTCGCGCTCTACATTCTCGGCTCGCGCTTCCGTGCCCGCCTCAGTGTCCAGCCCCTCGGCGATCTGGGTGATCATATCGCGCCCGACCCGCAACCATTGCAGATCATAGCCATAGCGCAGGCCCAAATCCCGCACCCCATAGGGCGACAAGATCCGCCCAAACTCGGGCAGGGTAATCATTTCGTAAGGCAGCGGATTGGCCATGGTAACTTGCTGATAGGACAATCCCAACCGCGCCGCGATCTGCCGTGCGATCTCGTTGATGACCTCGGGATGGGGATGGTTATGGGTCAGCATCATCGTCCGGTCGCGGTAATGATCGCGGACAAAGGGGGCCACTTTCACATCCGTAAACGCCTCGCGCCGCGCCATCTCGGTCATCGACGCCTCAAAGCGCTCTGCGTGTTGGAAATCCAATCGCCCCTCTTGATAGTCTTGTATCGTCTGCGCCAGATCCGTCCTGCGCAGATGCTCGGTCACATGGACATCCCCCAGAAACCCCGAATCTCCGCGCCGCTCTTTTCCACCCGGCGCGGCCACCAGCGAGAAAAGACCATCCACCCAGACATAGGGCATAAAGATAACCTTGTCGCCAAACCTCCCGCGCAGCACCTCATGGTGGTCCGGATTGTCGGTGTTCATCACCGGCTGCGTTACGATATGGTCGCACCAGTCAAACAAGCGTTCTGTGCGTTCTGGGTCAAACTTCGCCACGCGGCGCGAGTTTCCGGCATAATCCACTTGGACAGTCGGGTTGGACAAGGCGACAGCCGACATGGCAACCTGCGTCTGACAATTGCCGTAAAACAAAATCTTCATAAGACGATACTTCCAAAAATATCCTGCATTCGGCAACAGTCTCCTTTACCGTGCTTAATCCGCACAATATGCCGTAAGGTTAGGATATTTGATCATTTGTGATGTTCATCCGGACATTATTTTAAAGGCGAAGAGTCGTAACCAGATATGATCAATAGCTTCCCGCCACCCCTGTTTGCGATCACGCTTTTCACCGATGATCTGGCCCTCTCCATCGATTTTTACACGCGTTTCTTGGGCGTCAATCCGGTCTTCGGGGATGATGTATCGTCCGTGTTCAAAGTCGGTGAGACGTTGATCAACCTTCTGCAAAACGCAGCCGTTCCCGAACTTATTGATCCGGCGCCCATGGCCCCTGCTGGGGCGCGCGCCGTCTACAGCCTTTATGTTCCTGAAATTTCGGCACATGCCGAACGCCTTCACGCTGCGGGTTTGGCCCTGCTGAACGGTCCGATGGACAGGCCTTGGGGCATCCGCACGTTATCTGTGTCAGATCCGTCCGGCCACATCTGGGAATTGGCCCAGCGACTGGGCTGATCAGGGCTTGAACGGCGCCATCCCGGCGCGGGCCAATTCATCGGCCCGTTCGTTTTCAACATGGCCCGCATGGCCCTTGATCCACTTCCAGACCACTTTGTGCTGTGCCTGCGCCGCATCCAGGCGTTGCCACAGCTCGACATTCTTGACCGGAGGTCCGCCCGCCGTCCGCCACCCTTTGCGTTTCCACGCGTGGATCCATTCCGTAACGCCGTTTTTTACATAGGCACTGTCGGTGACGATGGTAATCTCGCTGGCCCGGCTAAGGGCCTCCAGCGCCGAAATCGCCGCCATCAACTCCATCCGGTTGTTGGTGGTCATGGCTTCGCCGCCCTGCAATTCGCGCTGTTTCACCACCGCCGCGCCCTCGCGCGCCTGCATCAGCACACCCCAACCGCCCGGTCCGGGGTTGCCCGAACAGGCCCCATCGGTGAAGGCGATCAACTCTGGCATACTGGCTTCCTTCAGGTTTTGTCCCGCTTAGGCAACACCGAACGCCGGGTCAACCGATCCCCGCCAGGATCATGGGCCCCAAAAGGAAAAGAAGCACACATCCGGTCAGCAAAAGCCGCAGCCGCATCCACCACCCGGGGGCAAGTCCGCGCTGCCAGAACCGCCAATCCAGACCCAGCAGCAGCGAAAATCCAGCCGCCAGCCACAGCGTCGCCGCTTCAGGCCCGCCGCCCACAAAGAAAAACGCCCAAAGCGCCGGTATCACCGACACGGCAAAGCCTGCCGCCGCTTCCCGCCCTTCGGCCTTTGCGGCAAAGCCCCACAGGACACCGGACATGAACGCCAAGATGATGGTCCCATACCCAAGGCTGACATAGGGCCCCACAAACCGCGGTCCGAACCAGCCTTGGCCCGCGTCGGCAAGATCAGGCCAGACAACGCTTGCCGCGCCCCAAACAAAGGGAATCAGCCCGGCAAGTCCAAGGATCAGGGCAGAACGCGGGATCGGCATCATCGGCGGCGCGACCTTTCAGGCAGGCTCGCGCAGAATGCGCGGCACCTTGAATTCCACATTCTCTTGCGCCGTTTCCACCAACTCCACCGTCACCGCATACCGTTCCCGAAAGGCGCCGATCACCTCGTTCACCAATCCTTCGGGGGCCGATGCGCCCGCCGTGACGCCCACGCTGGCAATCCCGTCCAGCGCGCGCCAATCAATCTCGCTGGCCCGCTGCACCAACTGCGCATAGCTGCACCCCGCCGCACGCCCAACTTCAACCAACCGCTTGGAGTTTGACGAATTGGGTGCACCAATCACCAGCAAGGCGTCAATCCGCCCGGCAATCTGCTTGACCGCAGCTTGCCGATTGGTCGTGGCATAGCAGATATCTTCCTTGTGCGGGCCAAGAATGGCCGGAAAGCGCGCCTTCAGCGCGGCTACGATGGCGGCCGTGTCATCCACAGACAGGGTCGTTTGCGTGATAAAAGCCAATTTTTCCGCATCGCGCACCTGCAGATGCGCAACATCTTCGGCGGTTTCCACCAACAAGACTTCGCCCTCGGGCAACTGGCCCATGGTCCCAACTGTCTCGGGGTGGCCCTCGTGGCCAATCATCACCATTTGCAGCCCATTTTCGGAATGCCGCTGCGCCTCCATGTGCACCTTTGTCACCAAAGGACAGGTCGCATCCACCGCGATCATGTGGCGACGGCTTGCTTCGGCAGGAACTGCCTTTGGGACCCCATGGGCCGAAAAGATGACCGGGCGATCATCCGGACAATCATCCAATTCTTCAACAAAGATCGCCCCTTGGTCGCGCAGGGCATCCACCACGTATTTGTTGTGCACGATCTCATGGCGCACATAGACGGGCGCGCCCCATTTTTGCAGGGCCAGTTCTACAATCTTGATCGCGCGGTCAACGCCGGCGCAAAATCCGCGCGGAGCGGCAAGGTAAAGCATCAGGTCGGGCTTGGACATGGCGGTACATCCTTTGTTGCCTTTTGCTACCGGATCGTCGGGGCCGAAGCAATCTCGGGTCATTCACATTCATAATCCTGCATGATTAACCAAAAGACAACATATGTATACGTTAGAATATGTGTTGTTATGATAATATGGTGCTAAATAGATATTTAATGTCAGTAGTTAAGTCTTTAGTGCACACGTTTATCCATTGGAAGAACTGGCCATAAATGGTGACACGTGATGTTCATGGATCAGTTTCAACCTAAGGTGAAATATAATCCGGCTGCCGGGTTCTCTGCAGATGATTACCGACAAAAGCTTGTCATAGGCAGCGTGCTGATCGTTCTGGCCGCATCGGTCTTCTGGCTTGGCCTTGGGCTGTTCCTTCAAAGCGTCTTTGTGATTGGGTTCGCCTCGGCGCAAATCATCATGGGCGGCTTCGTCTTGTTCTTCTTTCGGGCGGGCCGCCCGGAATTGGCGCGGCCCCTCTGGTACCTTCTGGGCGCCGCCCCCGTCACGGCGGCAACGCTGATCGTCCATCCGGCAGGGGCAACCGCGGTTCTCTTTGCCCCGGTCCTTGGCGCCCCATTCCTTGTTTTCTCGTATCAGACAGAGCGTGCGAAAATCGCCGTTCGCTCGGCGACCACCCTATGCCTGATGGTCGCCTCCTATCTCAGTGACGGAAAATTTCTGGGCGACACGGTGATCGATCACGCCACCGCAGAAACCTTCATTGCGCCCGCGGCGATCGGAACATCGGTTCTGTTGGTCATGGCAGAGCTGTGGCTTTTCGCCATCCTTGCTGAGAAGACGCGCGTCGCCCTTGTCTCCACCCAACTTGCGGCGCAGCGCGCCACCGCCGCCAAAAGCCAATTTGTCGCGACGATGAGCCACGAAATCCGGACCCCCCTGAACGGGATTGTCGGCCTGACGGATATCTTGGGGCAAAGTGCCTTGAATGACGATCAACGCCGCATCCTTGATGCCCTGCGAACCTCGTCGGACCTGCTGATGCACATCATCAACGAAACGCTCGATATCTCCAAGATAGAGGCCGGACATTTCGAACTGCGCAATGACCGGGCCAATCTGCGCACGGTTTTGGATGCCTGCGTTGCCAATTATCGCGGCTATGCAGATACAAGAAACGTCCATTTCTGCTATTGGGTCAGCCCCGATGTGCCGCAAACAGCCGTGTTCGATTCCAATCGCCTTTTGCAAATCATCAACAACCTTGTGTCGAACGCGATCAAGTTTTCCAGCCGCCCGGAAAGCCAGGATCCCGGCATGGTCACACTAGAAGTGTCCATGACACCCGACCATGAATTGACCCTGATCGTCATGGACAACGGCGTGGGCCTGTCGGCTGAATTTCAATCCCACCTCTTTGAACCCTTCCAGCAAGATCGCGCGCAATCCGGGGGAACTTTCGGGGGTACCGGCCTTGGCCTGTCGATCGTGGGCGAGTTGCTGAAAAAGATGGGCGGAAAGATTTCAGTGACAAGTGAGTTGGGCCAAGGCGCGCAATTTCGTGTCGTCCTTCCGCTTCAAGACCCCCAAGGCGATGCCGGGCTGCCAGACCTGACGGGCCGCGATGTTTACCTGCTCGGCTTGCCCGCCCCCCA
>CANHLE010000136.1 GCA_947461435.1 Paracoccaceae bacterium
CGATCAACCCTTCTTCGATGATCTGACGCACCGACATGCGGGGGTTCAAACTGGCAAAGGGATCTTGAAAGACGATCTGCATCCGCTGGCGATAAGGTTTCATGCCGGCGCGGTCCAAGGCGTCGATCCGGTTGCCCAGAAATTCCACCTCGCCGCCGGACAACGTGTTCAGCCGCATCAGCGCCTGACCGAAGGTTGTCTTGCCTGAACCGCTTTCGCCGACAAGACCCAAGGTTTCCCCCCGCTTCAGCGTCAAGGAAAGCCCATCAACGGCTTGAAGCGCGTGATAGCTGCCGCGAAACGCCCCGCCCTTTCGCAAGGTAAAGGTCACACGCACATCGCGCCCTTCAAGGACCGTCTCTTTTCCGCCTTCAAGCAGGTTCGCCTGCCCTTTGGGCTCCGATCCCAAAAGGCGTTTGGTATAGGGGTGCTGCGGATTGCTGAATAATTCCTCCGTGATCCCCTCTTCGCGCACTTCGCCGTGCTGCATGACATAAACGTAATCTGCAAACTGGCGCACCACAGTCAGATCATGCGTGATCAAAATGACAGCCATTCCGGTCTTGGCTTTCAGCTCTTTGATCAGGTTCAGGATTTCGGCCTGCACGGTTACATCCAGGGCCGTTGTCGGCTCGTCCGCAATCAGGACGTCCGGGTTGTTGGCTAGCGCCATCGCGATCATAACGCGCTGCCTTTGCCCACCGGACAATTGATGCGGATATTGGTTGACCCGCGATTCTGGATCCGGAATCTGCACCTCGCGCAGCAATTCCACCACCTTGGCCGCCGCCTGCGCCTTGGTTATCTTCTGGTGGATCCGCAAGATTTCTGCAATCTGCGCCCCGACAGTGTAAACCGGGTTCAAACTGCTCATCGGTTCCTGAAAGATCATCGTCAGCCGATTGCCGCGCAGCCGCCGCATCTCGGCATCCGATAGGCGCGACATATCCTTGTCGCCATACATGATCTCGGTCTGGTCCGACACCGTGGCGCGTTTGGACAAAAGCCGCATCACCGCCCGCGCAGTGACCGACTTGCCCGAACCGCTTTCTCCCACCAGCGCAATGGTCTGGCCCTTGTGCAAGCGAAACGACACATTGCGCACCGCTTCGATCTGGCCACCGTCCACCTTGAACGACACCCCGATATTCTTTGCCTCAATAGCGATGTCTTGGGTCATCTTTGCGGCCTCAATAGGGGTCAATGGCATCGCGCAGGCCATCGCCCAGCGCGTTAAAGGCGAAAACTGCCAAAAGGACAAAGCCGACCGGCGACAAAATCCATGGATAGGATCCGATCACACTGAAAGTGCCCGCGTCCTGCAACATCAATCCCCAGGAAATCAATGGTGGTTTGACGGCAAAGCCAAGGTATCCAAGAAAGCTTTCCAGCAGAATGATCGATGGGATACCCAAGGTCACCGCCACGATCACGTGGCTCATCACGTTGGGCAGGATATGGCGCGTGATGATCCGCCCGTCACTTGCCCCCACGGCCGTCGCCGCACGAACATAATCCACCCTTGCCATGGCCATGGTCTTGCTGCGCACCTCACGGGAAAGTTGCGCCCATCCAAGGCCCGCGATCACCAGAATGACAAAGCTGATGAACAGATAGCTGGGCGCGGTGACCGGGATCAGTGTCGTCAACGCAAGGTAAAGCGGCAGTTGCGGAAACGCCAGGATGATCTCCACAAAGCGCTGAAACCACAGGTCAAAGCGCCCCCCGATATAGCCCGAGGTAATGCCCAAAAGCGTGCCCGCAATTGTGATCAAGGTAATCGACGTCAGGGCGATGATCAGCGATATCCGGGCGCCCATGATGCCACGTGACAGAATATCACGCCCCAACTTGTCGGTTCCCAGAATGTGCAGGGTCTCTCCATCGGCGAGGCCAATCAAATGGGTGTCCATCGGGATCACGCCCCACATCCGATACGCCCATCCCTCCACAAAAAGGCGCAGCGGCCTTGGGTTGTCCATGTCCAGCGCCATAAGCGGCTGGAACGTGACGGGATCCAGTTCCGTGGCACTTTCCACCACACGGTAGGCCACGGGCCACAAGGTCAACCCATCCTTGGTAAAGAACGAAATCCGGTCCGGCGGCGCGAATGAGGCGGTGGGCTGGTTCGGATCCATCGGCGCCATGAACGGCGCAAAAAGCGCTGTGATCAGCAAGGTTGAAACCATGACAAGCCCGATCATCCCCGGCACCGACCGGCGGAACCGCCGCCAGACCAAGGCAAGATACCCTTGGCTGACCGTTGATACGGTGGAGGTGCGGGCATCCGCGGCTTCGCCATCGTGCAAAGTGGGGGCGCTCATGTGTTGTCTCCCACCCGAATCCGCGGATCCAGCGCCACAAGCAGCAGATCAGCGATGATGTTGCCGATGATCAAGGTGGCCCCCAAAACCAAAAGCAAGGTCGCCGTGACATAGACGTCGCCGATGTTCATCGACCCCACGATGGCCGGGCCGATCGTGGCCAGACCAAAGACGATGGCCACCTCAATCTCGCCGGTCAACATATAAGGCAAAACCACGCCCTGATAGGCAATCAAAGGATGCAGCGCATTGGGCACTGCGTGCCGCATGATCACCGCACCCTCACCCAGGCCTTTTGCCCGGGCCGTCTCGATGTATTGGGCGTTCAACGTGTCCAAAAGATTGGCGCGCATCACCCGCATGTTATAGGCCAGCCCCCCAAAAGTGGCGACAAAGATCACCGGCCAGACATGCTGAATGAGGTTCCACAGCTTTTCCCAGTTGAAATCAAACAGGCCCGGCCACCAAGGTTGCCCGCCGTATTTCGACGAAAAGAACGACCCAATTTCCTGTACGTTCAGTTTGTAGGCCAGAACATACAAGATGATCAGGGCCATCAAGAACCGTGGGACGGTCATGCCAAGGAAGGACACGAACGACAACAGGGTATCCACCCATGTGTATTGCTTGACGGCAGCCAGAACGCCAAAGGAAATTCCCAGAAGCGACGCCAGGATGTGGCAGGTCAACGCGATCGCGATGGTTGGGGGCAGACGCTGGGCCATGATGTCCCAGACGGGTTTGTTATAGGCATAAGATTGCCCGAAATCCCCGGCGCTGACGATGCCCCAGATCCAACGGAAATATTGCACGAACAGCGGGTCATTCAAACCATGCGCCTCGCGGTATGCGTCGGCGGCACGGGTGGCGGCTTCGGCCGTCGCGTTGCCTTGGGTCATCATATTGGCGCGAATGAAATCGCCATAATCCCCCGGCGGGGCCTGAATGATCGCAAAAGTGATCACGCTCATCACGAAGAGAACCGGGATCGCTTGCAAAATGCGGATCAGCAGGAAACGCAGCATCGACGCACCTCGTGATGGAAGGGAAAGAGAGGTGCCGGCGGGACGGGCGCAAGGCCGATCCCGCCGACGGTTAAAGCTCCGGGAGGAACTTTAGTTGGACATCGGGCCCGCGTCGCCCGGTGCGCCCGGCAAGGTGTTCGGGTGCAATTCTGCCCCGATTTGCTTGTCGGCCGCCACAAAGACACGCTCGCGGATGATGTTGTCTTCAGCCCAGTTGTACATGAAGATTGGTGCGCCCGATGGGATGTTCGAGAAGCGCTTGTTGATGATCAGCGCCCCCGGATAGGCCACAAGACCAATCCCGTCGAGGTTTTCGGTATAGACCTTTTGATAGGTCTTGGCCAATTCCACCCGCTTTGCCGGATCGCGTTCTGCGATAAAGGCGTTCACAGTGGACACCAGTTCTTCTTCATAGGGCAGCAGATCCATCTCGCCAGCAGCATTGGCGCGGTGGTTCAAGTCTGTCGTCGGCCCAACCGGGGCGAGCGCCGTGGTGTTTTGCACCATGGTGATCAGTTCGGACGAGTTGCGGAAGATAACCCAGTCAAACTTGCCACTGTTGCGCGCATCGTCCAAATCCTTGCCCGGCAGTGCGTTCAACGTAACCTTGACGCCAACTTCGGCCATCATGGCGACAACGCCTTCGGCGAGGTTCTTGTCGGTGGCGTATTCTGACCCGGTCAACAGGACCACGTTCAGATCATCGCCGCCTGCAAGGTTGACAAAGCCGTTACCATCGGTGTCTTCCAGCCCGGCCGCTTTCAGCGCTTCTTTGGCACTGTCTGCAGAGTAGGGATAGAACGACGTCGACGCTGCATCATAGTAGGATGTGCCGGCATAGATACCGCCCGGATACTGGGTCATGAACGGACCCTTCACAAGGCTGTCCCCCAGACGCTGACGATCCATCGCATAGGTGATGGCTTTGCGGAAGTTCAGATCGCGGTTCAGCGCGCGCACAGCTTGTGCCCGCTCGTCCGGCTCGCCCCATCCGTTGGCCGACAGGTTCGGATACAAGCTGTACCCAATCGTGCGCGGACCAAAGGCCAGTTTCGCCGGCGACGCCGGATCAGCTGCCTTCTTCAGGCTTTCGACATAGTTTTCGGCCTGCTCAAGGTTGGAAAAGTCACCCGTTCCAGCCACGGCCTGAATGTCGCGGTCGCCCCAGGTTGAAAGGCGATACTGCATTTCGTCCAAATAGGGCAGTTGCTGGCCAGATTCGTCAACTTTCCAGTAGTAGGGGTTCCGGCGCAGCACGACGATATCGTCGGGGCGATGCTCCACAACCGTCCAGCCACCCATGACCGGGAAGTTCATATAATCGGCCGGGAAAGCATTGCCGAAAGCTTCATAGCTTTCGCCGCCATATTTCGGATGCTTCGGCTTCAGTACATGGCTTGGGCCGGGGCAGAAGTTGCCATACGCCATGGCATAAAGCACGGCTTCCGGGAAGGCAGTCGTGAACGTCATCTTAAAAGTATAGGCGTCTAAAATCTCAAGAGTTGTGCCCGCCCCGTAGGTTTCCTGAGACGCGCCCATCAGCGGCGTCACTTCCGGATCCATCACGACATCATTCCAGTAAAAATCGATGTCCTCGGTGTCAAACGGATCGCCGTCAGACCACTTTGCACCTTCGATCAGGTGCACGGTCAGGCTCATGCCATCTTCAGACCAGTCCCACGATTTGGCCAGGTTCGGCATGGGTTGCAGATCGGTCGAGTTGATTTCGAACAGCGGACCGGTCCGGGTCAGACATTCAACCAGACCAATGTCGATACCGCCCCAGCCATAAGATCTGCCGGCCCAGAAGTTCCAACCTTCCGGACGGCCGCCGATGACGTGGCGCATCACATCGCCATACACCCCGTTGCCATCCACCATGTTCGCGGTCTTGTAGACCAATGGCTCTTTGGGCAGGCGGTCGGCGAGGGGTGGCAATTTGCCAGCATCGACAAATGCCGTCACCCAAGCGGGTTCGGAATAGGCGTCCAGCGCCTTGTATTCATACACATCAGAACGGTTTACGAATGTTGGTTCGCCCTGTGCGTCAAACTTGGGTGCTTCCGGCGGGGCAGTGGGTGCGGCCATTTCCGCGTGCACTGCAAAGCTGGATACACCAAGCATGAGCGCCGCAAGAACGGCACTTTTCATATGCATGGTCGTGACTCCTCCCAGGGTCGCCAAAAGCGACCGGATTTCCGTTTCCTGTTTTCGTAGACCCGGCAGGCGTCTCCTCACCATACCCCTGTCGGGTTGCCCCGAGTGTGACACTTCAAACTGCTTTACTTCAATATCGGTTCGGCAGATTGTATTCTGGTATTCTAAGATTCGGGAAGGAAGACCTTGGCAGGCGACCTGCGCAAAATCGAACCAAAGCCCAGCCACGAACGGCATTTCTATTCGTCAAAGCGGGCTTTTGGCCGCTTTGGCATTCGCATATTCGATCCTGTGGTGATGGAATTCCCCCATTGGCACGGACATATTGAAGTGAACCTGGCCAACGGGTTCGAGATGACCTACGACGTCGACGGCCAAGCCTTGACCATTCCGGCAAACCGGCTTGTCGTCTTTTGGGCAGGCGTGCCGCATCAACTGACGGCCATCCATCAGGTCAGCCAAGTCGAACAAAAGCTGTGCAATATTTACCTGCCGCTCGATTCCTTCCTGATGATGCATCATATCTCGCCGCTTCAGGTGTCTTTGTTGTCGGGCGGACTGATCGTGCTGCCAGAGGATCTGTGCAGTGTCGATCAAATGCGGCGCTGGTATTCAGACTATCGCAGTGGCGACTTTGAACGTCAGGAACTGGTCAAGATGGAACTGCATGTGCTGTTCCGGCGCGCCAGCCTTGCAGAGTTTGAATTTCTTCGCGCCCCTAAAGGCGACATTGCGGGGGGGCGCGCCTTATCCTCCGCCCATATCCGACATGTGATCGCAATGGTTCGGCACATTTTGGAAAATCTGGATAAACCATTGAAAAACAGCGATATCGCCGCCACCACGGGCCTGCACGAAAACTATGCCCAAACCCTGTTTGCCCGCATCATGCAGGTTCCGCCCAAGCAGTTCCTGATCCGGATGCGCCTGATGCGCGCGCGCGCGCTTCTGGTTGAATCCTCGATGGCCATTTCCTCGGTTGCGGAAAATTCGGGGTTCTCTTCGATCAGCCAGTTTTACGCGCAATTCAAGGCGGGCTATGGCATGTCGCCCGCCGCCGTGCGCGAAGAATACCTGCGTTTGGAACTGAAATAGACCTGCGCATTTTTGCGGCGTGCGATCTGCGATTGTGCGGCTTTTCGATCGGCGCCATTGGCCCTATGTCTGGTCCACAGCAAGGAGACTGCGGTGATGAACAGCGTAGAATTTGGAATCGACACCTTTGGCGATGTATCCAATGGCCCCGACGGGATGCCGCAACCGATGCATGTGGTTCTAAACGAAGTCGTTGACGAAGGCGTTCTGGCCGATGAGGTGGGGGTCGATTTCATTGGTTTGGGCGAACACCACCGTTCCGATTTTGCGCTGACCGCGCCCGAAATCGTTCTGGCTGCCATCGCCGCCAAAACCAAACGGATCAAGCTTGGCACGGCGGTCACGGTTCTGTCTTCCGATGATCCCGTGCGTGTCTTTCAGCGGTTTTCAACGCTCAATGCCATTTCCGGCGGCCGCGCCGAACCGATCTTGGGGCGCGGATCCTTTACCGAAAGCTATCCGTTGTTTGGCTATGACATGGCCAACTACGATCTGCTGTTCGAAGAAAAGCTTGATCTGTTCACACGCCTGATGCGCGAACCAAAGGTCACTTGGTCCGGTCAAACCCGGGCGCCGCTGAATTTGCAATCGGTTTACCCCCCGTTGGCACCCGAAGGGATGGTTACATGGGTGGGTGTCGGGGGCAGCCCTGAATCCGTGGTGCGCGCGGTGCGCCAAGATTTGCGCCTGATGCTTGCCATCATCGGCGGTGATCCTCGGCGTTTTCTGCCCTATCTTGATCTTTATGCGCGCGCCTGCGAGCAGATGGGCACCCCGCGTCGTCCCGTGGGCGTGCATTCGCCCGGCCATATTGCCGACACGGACGAGCAAGCCATCGAAGAGCTTTGGCCCCATTACCAGGCGATGTTTGGCCGCATTGGCCGCGAACGGGGCTGGCCCCCCACCACCAAGGATCGGTATCTGC
>CANHLE010000137.1 GCA_947461435.1 Paracoccaceae bacterium
CCGAGATGCAAGTTTGCCCTCTGCTTCGCCCATTTGATGGCGGATTTTTTCTGCCTCGGCCTGAAGTGACCGCAGATCTGAAGTCTGGATTTGTAGAACGTGGACTTCGTCTTGCAGGGATTTCACCAAGGTCGCCAGAGCTTCGCGCTCGGATTTCATTGATTCAAATCGGCGCGCTGCTTCGTCGGCTTGGGCAAGGCGTTCGCGTAGCGCCTCCAGATCGGAACGGGCCTCGCCCACTGCTGCGTCCGCTTCGACTTTGGCAATATGAGCGGCCTCAAGCGCCATCCGAAGGGCCTCCACTTCGCTTCTGCGCTCTGCGGACTGGTTCCATTCTACCAACAGGGTGTCGCGCTGTCGTATCAAGGCATCCACCTCTGCCTGCACATCCGCAATCGTGGCGAGTGCCTTGCGACGCTGCTCGAGATCGAGCTCCAGGTCTGTCAAAGTGGCGCGCTTTTCGGCGATCCGGGCCGCGACTGCACCCTCCTCTTCCAATGGTCCGGCAAGTGCTATTGCCTTGTCGTGACGCGTGGCGAGGAAGAGCGTCAGGAACGAAAGCACAAGGAGTGCGATGGAAAGGAGGGCAAAAGTATAAAATGACTCGGTGAACATCTCTATCTCCCGTTACGGCGCAGGGGCTGGTGAGGTAGGCATTTCCGGGGGCGCATCCGGCTTGCGCTGTTCCTGCAAAGCAGCAAGAGCCTTGTTGGCAGATTCGACCTCCGCTTGAGCTTGCTGAAGGGCTGCCGTTTTTGTTGAAAGCTCTTGTACCAACGCGTCCCGCATTTTCGCTAGATTTGCGATGTCAGTTTCAAGCGCCGTTTTTTTGGTTCCAGCACTGTCAACCGCCTGCGATAGTGCACCATAGCGACCTTTCATCTCGGCCACTTGGCCGCGAAGCGCGTCCAAGTCCGATTGAGTTTTCTGCACTTCTGCGCGGGACTTGACCAAGTCAGCATTACGCAAAGCTAACTCATTCTTAATAGCTTCTGCTTGAGATTGCGAGTTTGCCAACTCCTGTTCGGCGTCGGTTACCAGCTGCAATACAGCGCCACGATTGGCAATTTGAGTGGCTAGATCTGCCGATGTACTCTGTGCTATCTCTAGTTGTTGTTTTATTGCAACCAATTCAGTGTTCATAGTTGAAAGAGCCTTTTGCTTTTCGTTAACCTGAGCGGTGAGTGTCCCAAGCTGCGCTGTGGTTCTATCTACACTAACGATTAGTGCGTTCTGCTCGGAATCTGCGCTCGCGACCGCCTGCGATAGGGCACCGTAGCGACCTTGCATCTCGGCCACTCGGCCACGAAGCGCGTCCAAGTCCGATTGTGTTGTTTGCGCGTCTGAGCGAGACTTGGCCAACTCAGTATTACGCAATGCCAGCTCATTCTTCACCGCCTCTGTTTCAGATTGCGCCTTCGTCAACGCCTGTTCGGCGTCTGTTATCTGTTGCAATACAGCGCCACGCTTGGTGATCTGGGTGGCCAGATCTGCCAGTGTGCCCTGCGCTGACTCGAGTTGCGATTCAATTGCCGCCAAATCGGTGTTGGCAATTGATAGGGCATTTATCTTTTCGTCTACCTGCGCCGTGAGGGTCGAAAGCCGCGCGCTTGCTGCATCTATACTGTCGATCAGTTCGTTTTCCTTGGCATCTGCGCTAGCCACAGAGGCGTTGAGAACAGCCTGCTTTTTCTGAAGTGCTTGAACTTCAGGTTGAAGTTCAGCCCTTTGGCTCATCAACTCATCAAGGTCTTTCTGGGCGACTGCTCCAGCGGACTTTGCCTCAGTCGCGTCGGCCCGCGCCTTTGCTAATTCGGTTTCGACATTCTTCAGGTCTTCGGCTTTCGCTTTTAAGCTCGCAACTTCTGCGCCGAGCTTTGCAGAGTTATCTTCAAGAGGGCCCAAATTGTCGCGGGCATCCTGCACTTGCTGGTCTAAGGCGTCGCGTGTCTTTGTTAGGGCTGTCAATGAGTTTTTCAGGGCCTCTTTCTGTGCACTCAGGTCAGCCACGTCGCTGGTCAGTTGGTCACTGGCTTCTTTGGCGCGCTTAACTTCTGCGTCTAACGATCTTTTTTGTTTGTTAAGTGCCTCATTCTCTTGGCGGAGAGCGTCGGCCTTGGCGATGGTTTTCTCCGATTGCAGCACCTCCTCGGAAAGTTCCGCAGCAATGCTTTTTTGCTTTTCTGCTTCGGCTAGTGCTGCGTCGCGCAGTGCGTTTGCGGCATCGCGATCTGCCGTCGCTTGCCTTAAAATCTCGTTCATTGCATCAATATCGTTCTTGACCCGGCCCTTTTCAACCGAAAGCGCATCCCGTTCGCTCTTCAGTCGAGTGCTTTCACCGGAGAAATAGGCAATGTCCGCCGCGACTGTCCCATAAGTCTGGTTAAGCCGATTGGTCTCGTAACCCAAATACAACACGCCCCCTACAGCAAGCAGCGCAAGCGCCGAGGCAAGTAGGGTATTACTGCGTGACCGATGATAGGTCGCGTTCGATGAGGTCAAGGCAGGACTCCATATCTCGAGAAAGTTCATCCACCCAGAACCGGCGCACGCCCCAGCCGAGTGATTTCAATTGATGATCACGCCAAAGGTCAGAAAGCTTTCTGCTACCGTCAGCGTTTTGGTGGTATGCGCGGCCGTCGACTTCGACGTCTAGCTTCAGGTCGCCGCGCCCGAAAAGGGCAAAATCCAGGCGGCGACCTGCAATTTCGTATTGTGGAACCGGCGCTAAACCGCGCGCTTTCATTGCGGCGTAGAGGACCCGCTCCCATTCACTGTCGAAGACGCCTTCAGCTCGGCGCTTGCGCGGCTCAGTCGCGGCTGCAGCCAATGCTGCCAGCGTGCGGATACGTCCAGAACGGGCAAAGTCGAGATCACCAAAAACATGTGCGACTGCGCGCGCGCGAGAGATGGCGACGTTAAGCCGCCTGTGGTCCTTTTGCAGGAATGTTACTGCGGTCATTCGAATGGCCGCACCGACCACGGGTGAAAACAGGATGAGGTCTCGCTCTTGACCCTGAAAGCCGTCAACTGTCCCGACGCGAAATTCCGCAGCGTCCAAGGTGTGTGACGGGATGGCGGCCCGAACGGCCTCGTCGATTGCCAATACTTGGGGGCGAAAAGGCGATACTACCCCAACCGAGCCGGCATAGCCTTGATCGAAGACGGACATTAGGTGGGTGGTGATGGCACGAACCTCTGCCCGATTGACATTCTCTGGGTCAGATGACGTGGGTGCAGAAACATGGGTCCAAGCTAGCCCCGGCTTTTGACCTTGAGGTGGTTTGATACGAGATGGGTCATAAGCTGCCTTTAGCGCGCCGCCGTAGAATGCCTCTGAAATGTAATCCACGATCGGTCCAGCTGAACGATATTGCTGTCGCAGAAGGGTCCTTGTTGCGCCGGGCACCCTATGGGCGAAATCGAACAACGACTGACGGCTTTGTGCATATCTACCCATGCCCTCTATGGGCAAACCTTGCGCCTGCATCAAGTTACGGTCCTGCGCGATCCCTAGGCCGGCAATAAAACTCAACTGACGACTGTCGCCGACCACAACGGCCCGCTTGGCGCGGGCAAAGAGGGGAAGCGCTGAGGCGACGTCGCATTGGCTCGCTTCGTCAAATATCACGAGGTCAAAGAGGCCTGGCTGCAACGGGATGCGCTTGGGAGTGCCGAGGATTGAGGCGAGCCAAAGCGGGCGATGAGCAAGGATTGCCTGCAATTGAGTGTATGACATCGGCCGTTTGGCCAGCTCGTCGTCCGCTCTGGCATGATCCAATGCGTCTCTTTGTTCGGGCGAGACATGGACGCGGTTCCCAAGAAGCGGAGCAATCAGGCGTGTGGCAAGTCCTGCAACCTCATCTGACAGGACAACAGGGTCTGGCGATGAGCCCAAACAGTCGCGCGAGCTGCGCAGTTCCTTTAACTTTTGGGCAAGGTCGTCAGGTTTGGTCTGCAATTTGCCGCCGCCGATGCGCATCAAAAGTCTTTGCCAGAAGCCCATAGGCAAAGGCTCTTCCGGGGGATGTACATAACGTGATCTAGCTTCGAACCGCTCGATGACCTCAGCAATATTGCATTCAATTCTTTGCTGAGCCTCGACAAGGTCTAGGGCATTCCCCCTTTGTCGGGCTAACTCGGCCAGCCGTGCAATAAGACCTGGATCAGAATCGAGAACCCGCTTTGTCTCACCTTGGATCATTTCGCCCAAGATAGTAGCGAATGACTTGTCGACTTCACCTGCCGCGCCCAGCGTACGAACGACAAAGGGTGCGTCAGGCGCCAGATTTCCCAAACGGTCCTCGACTGCGTCGAGGGCCTGGTGATTTTTAGAGGCTACGAGGACCGACCCACCTGCGAAAATTACAGAAGCAGCGATTGATACGATCACCTGGCTTTTGCCCGTGCCCGGTGGCCCGGTGATAACAGAAAGCGGCACTGTGCATGCGTGCCGAAGTGCGCCGATTTGTTCCGAATTCAATGGGCCTACATTGATTGCTGGGATCAAGGCTGATGGGCTCTCCAAACCCAAGAGCGGCGCGAGGGCAGTTTGAGCTAGGCGCGCATCGTCCCAGGTAGCGATGACGTCAAGGTCGCGCACTGCACCAGCGGTGAAGCTACTGTCATCAGGCAAAAACAGGCCGGCTGCATCCACGACGCCCTGCTTATCGGCGTCGACCTCGCCCGCAAGCCAATCACCACCGATCTTGCCCCGCAAACCACCGGCCATGGCTTCGCGCAGTCTGGCGATGAATTCTTCTGCGGGCAGCCCAACCCCATCGACAGCGTCGAAGATGCCGCCAAGGTTTTTTGAAGACCAACCGCTTGCTCGTGCCGTGCCTTTGATCCAATCTGGATTAGCCATGAGGTCGTCGGCGGATACGGAAATCTCCAGCATCCCATCGCGCCTTCGCCATTCCGCAGCCAACAATCCAACGGGCCAGATCGCCGTGACGCCCGAGCGGCGTCCAATCGCGAGGGGCCAGCCAATCGCCAAAGCATTCTCTTCCCCCTCGCGCCTTAACAACGCTGTCCTGAAATCTGGAGAAAGCCCGTCAAGCGGAAGTGACAAGACAAGCTCCTTTCCAACATCCGGAACCAAGGACCCTTTGCCGGAAATCAGGTGCCAGACCGCCCCATGACGGTCAATCGTTTCAGTAATTGCCCCCCTTGGGTCAGCGCGGAGCGCACTTCTCCAATATCGTAACAGCGCCTTAGGGTTGATTTTCTTGGGTCCATCCTCTTCTGAGCTTGCGCTTAAATCACGAGTGGCGCGCTGGAAGGGAGCTCCCCGCAGGATAGTTTGGGACAGTGACTGCTCCGTGTGAGTGTCCCTTTGAGGAGCAGGGGGTGTCACAGGAACCCATCGCCCGTTTGGATTGCGCCGGATGCGACCTTCTGCCGCAAACCGTTCGAGTTCCGCCACAGTTGCCATGCGCGCAGACGGATCGAAACTCACCCCCAAGAGGACCAGGAGCTCCTCGGTTGTGCGCCCGCGGGGAAAAGCCTGAATTGTGCTTAGGGTAGATGAAACGGTCATTCCTACGATCCAACAAAAATGTCGTCGTGATCAAGAAAGTTCGCATAAAATTTGCAAAGTTCTGAGGTCAGCACAGTTTTCCGCCTACGTTCCCCGACCCGTCTACTGTGGCTTTTCTTGTTACATGAAACAACCCACATGATGAACGCATTTGGCGTATTGGTCGAACGGCTGGCTTGGATCATTCGCAGTCCCCGTCGCAAAGCAAGAAGAGTCTTACTTTTCTCGCCCCGTCTGAGGCCCTGATAACTGTCAAAGGATTCGCCCCCATTCGTGTGCCGCTATTGATCCATTAAACGGTAATGGTGACATATTTTGTCATGGGGCTCTCACGCCCTTAATCTTTTTTAGGAGTTTTCCTGTTGCTGCCCCCTGATTTAATGCGCTTCTCTTAGGGCGGGCGATCAAGATGCGCGAATAATGCAGCACCGGGGGAGATCTTAGGCCTCACACAGAAGGTTTAAACCGGACCAAGCTTGTCGACTGGATATTCTTAAACAGCTGACAGCATTCGAGAGTTTGTCGGTTTTCTGGCTTGCTGACGTTGGCTTAAACGCCTGATTGACTTTTGCATGACCCAATGTGGCCGAGTTCCGTCACGTAGTGGACGAAGCAAAGAACGTGACATATTTTTTGTTACGTTGCTTGACAGAAGAGTTTTCGTGACATAGATATTGTCAAGTTAACAAGAAAGACCCGCGCCGCATGACGATCTTCTCATGACCCTTACCGAACTCGCCGAACGTCTGGGCATTCCGCCCCGTCAGATCCGCTTTATGATCGCCGAGGGCATTCTGCCTGCGGCCTCGCGCACCGGTCGGGCCGCGGATGGATACGAAGAGACGCATGTTACCAAGGGGCAACGCTACCTTGCCTTGCACCGGTTGGGCATGAAGCCCGGCTCGATCAAGGTGCTGATGGAATTCGACGATGCGGTGCCGATCTTGCAGGCCCAAGGGGTGGAATTGCGGGTCGATCCGCAGCGGCCACTGGAAGACTTTGACATAGACGCCATCCTGACAGCGGTCGGGGTAGCCCTTCGAGCATACACGAACAGGGGATAAAGATGCAGACCATTGCGCTTGGACATCGTCTTGAAACACTTCAGGACGGGCTAACAACTTTTTGCAACGGCAAGGCTGTGCCGATGCCACTGACGCAAACCCGTCTGGATATTCAGATCGTCGCAGGCTTGGCGATGGTCAAACGCTCTAGCCTGTTTCGCAACACGGAAACCACACCGATCGAGGCTGTCATGACCTTTCCGGTGGGCTTTGATGCGGTGGTCACCGGGTTGAGCGCCACGATTAATGGGCGTCGCATGATCGGGACGGCCAAAGAAAAAGCTGAGGCCCGCGAGGTCTATGAGACGGCTTTGGACGAGGGAAAGTTGGGTGTGCTGCACGAAGAGGTGCTGCGCGGTATTCACGTTCTGTCGGTGGGCGCACTGCCTCCTAGTGCTGAGGTTGTGGTGGTCTTGGAACAGACACTCGCCCTGACTGATCTGGCGGGAATTCCATTCCTGCGGCTGCCCATGACGGCAGGTCAGATCTACGGCACTTCGCCGCTCTTTCCCTCGGACGATCTCGTAACGGCCTCAGACGTAAAACACTCCGCAAAACTGCGGTTATCACTTGATCAGGGGCGTGCCGTTTCGCCTAATGGCGACATTCTGGCACTGAACGAGGATACCGAAATCTTTATGGACCGTGCGGTTGAATTGCACCTCGAAGGTGCCAGCTTTGGCAAATTGATGGGCCAGTCCGCTGATGGTCGCAGGGTTGAGCTAAACCTTGAACCACTTGCTGGATCTGATGCCTTGCTCGACCTTCATGTTATCGTCGACCGGTCAGGATCCACGAGCACCTCGGTGCTGAAAGGCGATATCTCGGTATCGCAAGCGATGCGAGACGGGTTGATCCAGGAATTTGGCTCGCTGGGGAAGCAAGACAAAA
>CANHLE010000138.1 GCA_947461435.1 Paracoccaceae bacterium
ACTCAAGTAGTCCCCAGTGCGAAGGCTTTCGATGCTCCAAACGTGAGCCACACTTATTTTCATGTGGTTGGTTTTCCTGTCCGTCAAGGCATGAATGATGCCCTAGCGAACTTTCAGGTTCACGGTGTTGACTGCGACAAACCCCCGAAACTCCATGAGTAAGTTCCACGGCTCCAAAATCAAATCTGACATCTGGCCATCCCTTCAGATATTGAACCGACCCGCCAAGTCATTGGATCGGTGAGAAAGAGGCCGGTTTGATCAGGCGATTTTCCTGGGACACCAGCATGGGATAGACTTTTTTTGCAAACGCCATGAATGCGGGATCGGCGAAAAGCCGCTCGCGACGCCTCTCTCTGTCCTCAACGCTGTCGTAGCCCCAAATATGAATCACCTGATTCAGGAAGCCCACGTCGCTGATGAAATAACCAACGAGATGACCGAGATGGCCAATCTGGATTTGAAGCGCTTCACGCTCGTACATCTCGAGAAATTCTGGTACCAAACCCGGTTTGAATGTGTAAATGCGATGGTCGAGGATCATAAAATCCGCCTTTTAAAACTCGTTGTACAAAACAATCTTGCCAGCCGTTTTTCGTGACAAAAGGGTGTCCATTGCCAGCACAGCGTCCTTCATGGGAAACCGCTGGGAAATGATGGCGGGGATTTTGCCCTCCACGGCCAGCCCGAGAAGGTCCTTGTTAAGTTGCTTGATACCCTTGAGGTCACGCGTCATCCAGCCACCCAGGAAGACGCCCAATATCGAGGCGTTCTTGAGCAGGATCAGGTTGGTCTTGGCCTCTGCGATGCGGCCGCTGGTGAATCCCATGACGATGACGCGACCCATAAAGTTGAGGCAGCGCATGCACTCATCAAAAACATCACCGCCCACGACATCAAGTATCACATCGGCGCCCTTGCCTTCGGTCAACGCCTTGACCTGTTCACGCAGGGGCGGTCCCGAGGTATATGACACCACCTCGTCCGCGCCTGCCTGCCTGACGATGTCTTCTTTGTCAGCCGTTCCGATTGCGGCAATGACGCGAGCGCCAAGAACTTTGCCAAGACGAACCGCAGCCAGACCGACGCCACCGGATGCACCGGTAACCAGCAGGTTTTCACCAGGCTGAAGCTTTGCACGGTAGACCATTCCCAGATAAGCAGGGTTGTAAGAAAGCCGATAGGTGGCTGCTTGCTCATAACTCATCGCATCGGGCAGAACGACGATAGACGCTTCGTCCGTGATGATCTGTTCTGCAAATGCACCGTAATAATTGAGAAAAGAAACACGGTCCCCAACTTTTATCTCCGATACGCCAGAGCCCACCTCGATGACCTCGCCGGCACCACAGGCTCCAGGGATGTAGGGCAATGGCGGCTTCAACTGATACAAGCCGCGAATCATCAGGGTATCCATGAATCCTATTGAGGAAAAATGGATACGCACCCTGACCTTGCCGGCTTCTATGAGCGGCTCTGGGATTTCCGTCCAGCTGATATTTTCTAGTGGGCCGAATTCTTTGCAAACAAATGATTTCATGGGATCTCAGCCTTGGCTTAGTGGGTGTAGAAAGGCAGTTGGCTAAACCTGATGGTGGATTTGGCGTAACCGTCGGCGACGATGTCAAAACCCCCGGAGCGAAGAAACCAGTCGAGCCTGTGATTTCGGTATTGGCGCGGCCACAGACCGGAGTAGACCCTCGCGACAGACTCCTTGAATGCTCCAACTTCGGTTTTCGAGTCTTCTATGCAACGCTGGAAAGACGGCTGCGCCTTGGCCTTCTTGAACCAATGGTCAAGTGAGCTCCCTTCAGCAGGCCCGAGTTTGTAAAGCGCCAGGGTGGACATGTACGGCAACACCGCAATGTCGCCCATGCCGAAGGCATCGCCGTTAAAAAACGCTCGCGTGCCCAGTTGAGATTCAAGCCAGCCCAGCAAATGCTTGATATCGGCTTTCGCCTTCCCCAGCATGGACGCAGCAACATCACCGTCAGCGCGCTTGAATGCGATAAATTCGGTCATGCCGAAGATAATCGCCTCAAGTTGTGAGTCACAAATTGACTGCAGCAAGCGAACCCTGGCCCTGTCAACTGGTGTGCGCGGCATCAAAGCGATTTGTGGATATTGCTCCTCGAGATATTCGGTGATGATGGTCGATTCGAACAGGGAAACGTCGCCGTCGACCAGCGCAGGAACCTCTCTCAAGGGGCTGACATCCAGAAAATCTTTTTCAGGTGAAGCGAGGTCTGGTGTGACCCGTTTAAAAGCAATCCCCTTCTCATGGAGCACCATTTTTACTTTCTGTGCAAATGGTGACATGGCGTTGTCGTACAAGGTAATCATGTCAATTTTTCCTTATCTAACGATGGTTTGAAGAATCCCCGCAAAAGCGAGCTTCAACGGTTAGACAGTTAATGAAGGAATCAAAAAACGCCATTTCTCGCATCGCAGGAGTACCCATCCGAGTGCTCCCTGAATGATGCGTTTTTTGACCAGCGACAAGCTGCTCTTGGCAAACACTGCTGCAAATTGGACGGTGTTCTTGACCAACCCTTTGTCGCGCAGCTTTGTGAAACACAACTGGCATTTGAGAACCCTGAAGAGATGATCCTCCTTGGCTCTGAAACTTGACGCGTTTGCAGGCGCTCTTTGTGATAAGCTCAAATCGGGTCGTGGCAAGGCTGATTTGTTTCATATCCGATTAACTTTTTGGCATCGCATTCGATGGCAGTGTTTTTTAAGTGTCCCTATGTTCTCGTGTCCACGACCCATTCGGCCTTCAACTTCTTGGCAAACAATTTCGTTTCAATGGCTTCCGTGCTCTCGATATGAACAGCGTCGGGCGAAAGCTCGAGTTCACGCCGCACAGTCCGGGTCACGCTGTCGATAAGCGACTGATGTGATTCGTTGTTTCTGGCTGCAACGAAAATCTCGAGAAAATCCTTTGAGTAAGGATCTGCCGGGTCGGCTTTTCGGATGATGATCTGAAAAGTCTTGACGCCTTCACTGCCACGCACAGCATCAATCAGATAAACCAAGTCGATCCGCGTGCCACGAATTTTGGTGGAATCTTTTTCTGCGCGCCAGATCGGTGTGCCCAGCCGCGGGATCACATTGCCGCAGGATTTGCAGGTCCCGGTCAACATCCCACCGGACACATAGTCGCCGGTCCAGTACCGCAAAATGGCTGTGCCATGCCAATTGATATGGCTCCATACGAAAACACCCGGTTGTCCCGGGGCTACCGGCTCGAGGGTGACCGGATCGAGTATCTCCGTAAAGAAGTAGGCAGGATCAAGGTGGAGCTTTGAGCCCTCGTCGCATTCGTAGAAACCGCCGGTGCGTAATTCGGTCGAGCTCATGCCTTCCATCACGACGACCGACTGGCTACCCAGCTGAAAGAACAGCTCTTTCAAAAGCGAGCGGTAAGCCTCTGTGATCGGCTCCCCTCCGCAGTAAGCCACCCGAAACGTCGTGATGCCGCTTATCTGGCCCGCTTCTTTCATGCTGATCGCCATGCGAAGCCAGTGCAATATGTATGAGGGCAGACCGACCATCACCGTGAACTTGTCTTCGGCCGCGATCAGTACCTGCCGTTCGGTCGGTGTTACTTTGCCCCCAAAAGTATTGAAGTTGGGCTGACCCTCCATCATCGGGATCATCATCGTGGCGTAGATGCCTAAGTGAGGGGCCGCGGGAAAGAGGTTCAGCCACTTGTCGTCGGCACGGGTGTGTTTGGACAAGGCATACCACCAAGCGCCCGACCGCGCGAACCTGGTTTGCAGATCAGTTTGCGTGTAACCCGTGACAATGGCCTTGCCAGTGGTACCGCCAGACATCTGAAAATGTATCGGCCGCCAGTCCAACATAAACTGTTCGTGGATTCTTTCTTCTTCTGGCCGCAAATGAAACACATCGCGGTACTGGGGAACCGCGTCCGCTTTGTATCGCGCCATGGATGCCGAGTCGATTTCCTCCGCATCCCGGTCGGTGATCTCGCCGGGATAGCGGGGAGACAAATTGAAATCCTGCTGATTGACGACGATGGTGTCTTTCCGAGTCAGTGGAATCTTTCGAAAGTCTTCATAGGTTTCGATGTCCTCCACCCTGATACCCAAGTCCCGAAACTGCTTTCGGTAAAACGGGTGATACCGGCCGATTTCATTTCTCAGGTACGCCTTCAGGCGACCAAAAGAACGATCAAGCTGCTCCTGTGGACTGATGCCGTGAAACGGAATTTCGTCCTTGAGTATGTCGAGTCGGCGTGAGCTCATGGGAATTCCTCTGCTTCAGAACGTGCAGCCGCCATCTTTGGCCGGACGGAACGCATCTTCACCCGACACTTCCTTCACCACGTTGTAGTAGTCCCAAGGCTCTTTGGACTGGGATGGCTGCTTGACTTCGAACAGGTACATGTTGTGAATTTTTCGGCCGTCCGAGCGCACAACGCCTTTGCCAAATAGGTTGTCGTCACTGGGTATGCGCTTCATGGCGTCAACCACCTGGCGGCCAGCATCGGTTTTTGCGGCCTCCACGCCTTTGGCATAGTGAAGCAACGATGAATAAACGCCGGCTTGGATCATGTCGGGGTGGATGCCCTTATTGCGCGCAGCCAGTGCTTTGGAAAATGCACGTGTGTCCTGGTTTTTATTCCAGTAAAAGGCGCCTGTAAAAAGCAGGCCTTGGGCGACGGGCAGACCGAGCGCGTGAATATCAGGAATGGTGATGAGCAGGCCCGCCATCTTTTGCCCGCCCTTGACCAAACCGAACTCGGCCGCTTGCTTGAGCGAGTTCGTGGTGTCGCCACCTGCGTTCGCAAAGCCCACAACCTGAGCCTTTGATGCCTGTGCCTGCAACAGGAAGGAGCTGAAATCATGCGTATTGAGCGGGTGTTTGACAACGCCAACAATCTTCCCGCCGCGCGCCTCGACGACCTTGGAGACATCAGACTGAAGCGCCTGACCAAAAGCATAGTCAGCCGTCACGAAGAACCAGTTTTTACCGCCGCCGTCGACAACAGCCCGGCCGGTTACGTTGGCAAGCGCATATGTGTCGTAGGTCCAGTGAACAAGCGTCGGCGAGCATTGCGCGCCGGTCAGAACGGAGCTTGCGGCCCCGGAGATGATCAACGCCTTGCCGCGCTCCTTTGCAATTTGGTTAACGGCCAGGGCTACGGCAGAGTTGGGGACATCCATGATGACGTCAACGCCATCGACCTCATACCAGCGGCGGGCAATGGTGGCACCGATGTCGGCCTTATTTTGGTGGTCTGCAAAAACAAGCTCTACCGTCTGTCCAGCAATCTTGTAGTTCAGCTTTTCAAGCGCCATCTTTGCCGCCTCTACCGAACCGGGCCCAGATACATCGGAGAACAGACTGGACATGTCCGTCAAAATACCAATCTTGATTTTGTTGTCACTGAATTGCGCATGGGCGGTCGTGATGCCCATTGATGCGACGAGGATTGAAAGTGCTGCGATTTTTCTTGACATGGCTGTCTCCTTTTGGGTTTGATGAATGAGGCCGTTGGTGCAGGCAAATGACGGGTCTGGATGCCGTATATTTGGTTTGTTCAGTTCTGGGTTGTCGTAAACCTTGCAGTCAGTCAATACTTTTCGACAATAAAGCTAACCACCGTGGAACACGAGCCGCCGATGTTGAGCGTTTGGATGCGCTTTGCGTTCTCGATCTGGTGCGATAAAGCCAACCCAGTCACCTGTTTGGTCGCATCCAGTAGCATGCGCGCGCCTGTTGCGCCGACCGGGTGTCCCCCGCCTATCAGGCCACCGCTCATATTGATCGGGCAGCGGCCGCCCGCTTCGATGCTTTGGTCTTCAATCGCTTGCCAACTTTGGCCAGGAGGCGTCAAGCCAAGATGATCAATTGCAGCATATTGGGTGGCCGTAAAGCAGTCGTGCGTTTCGATGCCATCGACGCGCTCGATACCTGAAATGCCGGCGCGGTTCCAAGCATCTTCGATTGCTCGCCGCATATGGGGGAAGACATAGGTCAACCCTGCGCTGCGCTCAAACTTGTCTTTCAGGCGTAAGCCCACCGTGCTATGACCCCAACCGGTGATGCGGGCAAGCCTGCGCGAAGGGCTGGCTTTGAGATGCGCGGCGGCGAATCTTTCGGATGTCAGCAGCAGCGCGCATGCACCGTCGGTAATCTGGCTGCAGTCTTGGCGCCGCGTCCCCGGCTCAATGATCGGGTTGACCTCGTCGCAGTCTGTGAAACTCAGGGGGTCGAAATTCCATCTGCGTGTTTGCGCGTTTGGATTAGATTTGGCATACCCGTAGTTCAGCTCTGCAATGCGGTTGAGATACTTGCGATCGAGTCCATAACGTCTCTCATACTCAGCCGCCACAAGGCCAAAAGCGGCAGGCCACATGAATTTGCAGTCGATGTCTTCGTGCCCTTGCCAAGAGGCAGAATTTTGGTTGATAGATGCCTGGTCGCCGGAGGTGTTCTTGAATTCTTCTGCGCCTATCACCAGAACGCAGTCATACCTGCCGGCCTCAATCTCGGCCATTGCCGCCAGCACGGCCAGCGATGAAGAGGCGCACGCACCCTCGTGCCGCATGGCGGGTACGCCCCACAGTTCAGGAACGACCTGAGCAACCATCGCCCCGAGATGTGCCTGCCCGCGCTGCAGCTCTGCGAAAGCATTGCCCACATGAATACTTTGAACTTGCGACGCGTCGACACCACTGCTCTCCATCGCGCCGTAGGTGACTTCACGAATCATGTCGGAAATATCTTCGCCGTTGCGGGACCACACTTTTGAAAAGTCGGTTTGGAAACCACCAAGAATACAGACTGACTTATTCATCTTCAACATCCTGTTTATCTGGCTCAAACTAAAGTTGTTCGGACGCTTGCTCGAGCGCAATAGCAGCTTGCAAAATGTCTCGAGCCGGGCACCAGCGATTCACCTCATTGGGACCGTTAAAAAAAAATTTAAGACGAGCATCTCGGTGAATAATTTCATAATGGAATGCTTTGCGGTAACGCCCTGACCACCAAGTAATGGTGCGTAGCGGGCCGCGACGCACCAATTGGCATCGGCGCACACGACCTTGGAGCAATTCGAATCGAAGTTGCAGCGGTTGAACAGAATGAAGGGTCTTCTCTTTCCGGACCAACTGCTCGGAAGTTAAAGAAGCCAATGATCATTTGACTAAGACGCTTAACTTTATGATCAGGCTTGTTTAGTAGCATTAGCAAATACTACGATTTTGTAGTTCTGTCTGCACATGGTGCTAACCCTTAGACGAGTCAAGGCTAAAACTCGATGAACCTTTAGGTAGTCAGAGATCTATGAATCAACACATTCCGCATGACAAAGTGTCGCTGCCTGACGCCAAAAAAGCCACTGATTGCCTGGCGCTCATAGCCTTCGAAATTGTTTTTCG
>CANHLE010000139.1 GCA_947461435.1 Paracoccaceae bacterium
AGGTTCGTTTGGGATGGTTTGCGTCGCCAACGCTTGGATTCGCCTTACGTTCGGGAAAACGGAAAGTTGCGCAAAGCCAGCTGGACCGAAGCTTTGTCCGTGGCCGCCGCAGCCATGAAGGGTAAGAAGACTGCCGCTTTGGTGGGCGATCTGGCCCCGGTTGAGGCCGTGTATTCTGCCAAGCTGCTGATCGAATCTTTGGGCGGCCATATTGAATGTCGAACTGACAACGCCCGCCTGCCGTCCGCAAACCGGTCGGCCTATGTCGGCACCGCCACGATCGAAGATATTGATACGGCGAAGATGATTCAGTTGATCGGTACCAATCCAAGGGTCGAAGCGCCGGTCCTGAACGCCCGAATTCGGAAAGCATGGACCAAAGGGGCCCAGATTGGTCTGGTGGGTGAAGCCGTTGATCTGACCTATGACTATGCCCATGTCGGCACCGACCGCGCGGCTTTGGAAAAGCTGTCGTCGACCGTTATTTCCGACGAGACAAAGGCAAAGCCGACCCTCGTCATTGTCGGTCAGGGTGCCATCAATGAGGCAGACGGCGAAGCGGTTTTGGCCCATGCGATGAATCTGGCTGAAAATTCGAACTCCAAACTCTTGATCCTTCATACGGCGGCGTCGCGTGTCGGCTCCATGGATGTGGGTGCGGTGACGGAAGGCGGTCTTGCGGCCGCGACCAATGGCGCCGAGGTGATCTTCAATCTTGGTGCCGATGAAGTTGAAATCGGGCAGGTGCCATTCGTAATCTACCAAGGCAGCCATGGCGACCGCGGAGCGACACGGGCGGATGTTATTTTGCCTGCCGCGGCCTACACCGAAGAAAATGGTCTGTTCGTGAATACCGAAGGGCGGCCACAATTGGCAATGCGCGCCGGATTTGCACCCGGCGAAGCCAAGGAAAACTGGGCGATCTTGCGGGCCTTGTCAGCGGAACTTGGGGCCACCTTGCCCTGGGACAGCTTGGCGCAGCTGCGCCGCGCCTTGATTGCAGCCCATCCGCATCTGGGCGCCGTCGACGAGGTGGCAGCCAATCAGTGGCAAGCGCTACCGATCAAGCCATTGGGGCAGGCGACCTTCCGCAATGCGGTCAAGGATTTCTACCTGACAAATCCAATTGCGCGGGCGTCCATCGTGATGGCAGATTTGTCAGCGATGGCAAAATCGCGCGCCTCAGCGCCGATGGCGGCGGAATAAGCCATGTGCAAGGCCTGCATCCTTATTGCCAGCCTGGGTGTCGCTTGTGCGGCTCTTCTGAGCTGCGGTGAGACGATGCAGGAGTCTGCCTTTGCCCCGCAGTACAAAGGTATCGAAACCCTTCTGCTGGATGGCGACTTGGTGAATTTCCGTGTCGAAATGACCGGCGCGCGCAACAATGAAGATGTGTCAGCCTATGCCAGATGCGCTGCGGCGCAATATGCACTGATCCGTGGCTTTGGATTTGCACGACATGTGCGCACAAATGTTGATAATCAGGGTGGAACTTGGCGCGGGGATGCGGTTTACACCATCTCGGCGGCGCTGCCCAAAGGACTGAAAACGATAGACGCCGAAGTAACCGTGCGCGACTGCGGCGCGCAAGGAATACCGACAGTGTAAAGCCCAGGGGCAAAAGCCCAGGCACCAAAGGACGAGGGATAATGGCTGACTTCTTGCAAACCGGTTTGGGCACGGCGCTGCTGATTGCCGCACAAAGCCTTTTGATCATCGCTTTCGTGATGATCAGCCTTCTTTTCCTTGTCTATGGTGATCGCAAGATCTGGGCCGCCGTCCAGATGCGCAAGGGCCCCAATGTCGTGGGTCTTTTTGGCCTGCTTCAGTCGGTCGCCGACGCCTTGAAATATGTGGTCAAGGAAATCGTGGTGCCTGCAGGGGCGGACCGGGCCGTTTTCTTCCTTGCGCCGCTTGTCTCCTTCGTACTTGCCATTCTGGCATGGGCAGTCATCCCATTCGACAGCGGCTGGGTATTGGCAGATATCAATGTGGCGATCCTCTTCGTCTTCGCCGCCTCAAGTTTGGAAGTTTATGGCGTCATCATGGGCGGTTGGGCCTCCAACTCCAAATATCCGTTCCTTGGCTCCTTGCGGTCTGCTGCGCAGATGATCTCGTACGAAGTGTCGTTGGGCTTGATCATCATTGGAATCATCATTTCCACCGGTTCGATGAATTTTGGTGCCATCGTCGCAGCGCAAGACGGCAACTACGGCCTGTTGAACTGGTACTGGCTGCCGCATTTTCCGATGGTCTTCTTGTTCTTTATCTCGGCCCTTGCCGAAACCAATCGCCCCCCGTTCGATCTGCCAGAAGCCGAATCCGAACTGGTGGCAGGTTTCATGGTGGAATACTCCTCGACACCCTATCTTTTGTTCATGGCGGGCGAATACATCGCGATTTTCCTAATGTGCGCGCTGATCTCCTTGCTGTTCTTTGGGGGCTGGCTGTCGCCCATACCCGGCCTTGCCGATGGCTGGTGGTGGATGGTCGCGAAGATGTGGGTCTTCTTCTTCATGTTCGCCATGGTGAAGGCGATCGTGCCGCGCTACCGCTATGATCAGTTGATGCGCATTGGCTGGAAGGTGTTTCTGCCCATGTCGCTCGCTTGGGTTGTCATCGTGGCATTCTTGGCAAAATTTGAAATTCTGGGCCAGTTCTGGGCCCGCTGGACCATCGGAGGCTGACCCATGGCAAATATCGACTGGGGCCGTGCGACCAAATACTTCTTCTTGATGGATTTCATCAAAGGCTTCGGCCTGGGATTCAAGTATTTCTTCGCCCCCAAGGCCACCTTGAACTATCCACATGAAAAAGGCCCGCTCTCGCCCCGGTTCCGGGGAGAGCACGCGCTCCGCCGGTATGCCAATGGGGAAGAACGGTGCATTGCCTGCAAGCTCTGCGAGGCTGTTTGCCCGGCGCAGGCCATCACCATCGACGCAGAACCACGCGATGATGGGTCTCGCCGCACGACGCGCTATGATATCGACATGACCAAGTGCATCTACTGCGGTTTCTGCCAAGAAGCTTGCCCTGTGGATGCCATCGTCGAAGGCCCGAATTTCGAATTTGCAACCGAAACGCGCGAAGAACTGTTCTACACCAAGGAAAAACTGCTTTCGAATGGCGACCGCTGGGAGGCCGAAATTGCCCGCAACCTTGAACTCGATGCTCCGTATCGCTAAGGCCCGCCTGTGATGACCCAAGACTTCAACAAATTTTTCTCGCAGATGATGGAGCAAGGCCAGCAAATGGCCAAAGCTTTCGCGCCTGCTTTGGAAAGTGTGGATGTGAAGGCCTTTGAAAAGCTTTTTCCTGCCATGCCAAAAGAAATGCTCGAGGCGTTCTTCGGCAAGACCTTCAATCCCGAAGGATTGGATGCACGGACCCGTTTTCTGGTCACCATCGCGGCGCTGACCGTTCTGGGGCCCTTGGGAGAGCCACAACTGCGCGCAACGGTGCAAAATGGCTTGGCTGCTGGCGCCACGCAACGCGAGATTGCCGAAGTGATCTGGCAAATGTCCATGTTCGGCGGCGTGCCCGCCACGCAAAAAGCGCTTGAGATTTCTCAGGCCGTGTTTGCCGAGACCGAGGAGAAAGCGAAATGACTGTCGCAGATTATGCCTTTTATGCCTTCGCCGTTGTTACTGTCGTCGCGGGCATGCTTGTGACGATCAGCAAGAACCCGGTGCATTCGGTGCTGTGGTTGATCCTGACATTCTTGTCAGCTGCCGGTCTGTTCGTTCTTTTGGGCGCAGAATTCGTCGCGATGTTGTTGATCATCGTTTATGTCGGCGCCGTGGCTGTTTTGTTCCTTTTTGTGGTCATGATGCTGGACATCGACTTTGCCGAATTGAAGGGCGAGATGAGCAAGTACATGCCTCTGGCGCTGCTGGTCGGGGTCATCATCTTGATGCAGCTGGTTTTGGGCGTCGGTGCATGGGTACAGGCGGATGGGGCCATGGGCCTGCGCACGTCTCTGACGCCCGATCCCGCCCAGGTCGAAAACACCAAGGCGTTGGGTCTGCTGATTTACGACAAATATGTTCTTTTGTTCCAACTTGCGGGCCTGATCTTGCTGGTCGCGATGATCGGGGCCATCGTTCTGACCCTTCGCCATCGCAAGGATGTCAAGCGTCAGAACGTCTTGCAACAGATGTGGCGAGATCCGGCCAAGGCGATGGAACTGATGGATGTAAAGCCGGGGCAGGGCCTTTAGGCCCTTGAATAGCATAGGTTAAGCGGGGCAACCCGCAACGGGAACTGAAACGGGCAACGACCCGGAGGGACGAACATGGTTGGACTTGAACATTACTTGACGGTGGCCGCAGCGCTTTTCGTCATCGGGATCTTCGGCATCTTTCTGAACCGCAAGAATGTCATCGTGATCTTGATGTCGATCGAGTTGATGCTTTTGGCCGTCAACATCAACTTTGTCGCCTTTTCTTCTTATTCGGGTGATCTGGTTGGGCAGGTCTTCACGATGTTTGTCCTGACCGTGGCCGCAGCCGAGGCTGCAATCGGCTTGGCAATCCTTGTGGTGTTCTTCCGCAACCGCGGCACCATCGACGTCGAAGACGTCAACGTGATGAAAGGCTGAACCCATGGCATCGATCATCCTTCTTGCTCCCCTGATCGGGGCCATCATCTGCGGCTTTGGCTGGCGCATGATTGGCGAGCTGACGGGCCAGATCATCACAACGGGCCTGGTCTTTTTGGGCGCGGCCCTGTCTTGGTACATCTTCCTTACCTTTGACGGAACGACGCAGCACATCGTCTTGCTCCGTTGGATTGAATCGGGGTCTTTGTCCACGGATTGGGGCATTCGGCTGGACCGTTTGACAGCCATCATGTTGGTGGTGGTCAACTCTGTGTCTGCCCTCGTGCATCTGTATTCGTTCGGCTACATGGCGCATGACGACAACTGGACGCATGACGAAAGCTACCGCGCACGCTTTTTTGCCTATCTGTCGTTCTTCACCTTCTCGATGCTGATGCTGATTACCTCAGACAATCTGGTTCAGATGTTCTTTGGCTGGGAAGGGGTGGGTGTCGCCTCTTATCTTCTGATCGGGTTTTACTATAAAAAGCCGTCGGCGAACGCAGCAGCGGTCAAGGCATTCGTCGTCAACCGTGTCGGTGACTTCGGCTTTGCCCTTGGCATCTTTGGTCTGTTCTACCTGACCGACAGCATCCGCTTTGACGATGTGTTTGCCGCGGCGCCGAAGCTGGCAGAAACGCAATTGCATTTCCTGTGGGCGGATTGGAATGCGGCAAACCTGCTGGGCGTGCTTTTGTTCATCGGCGCCATGGGCAAGTCGGCACAACTGTTTTTGCACACATGGCTGCCTGACGCGATGGAAGGGCCAACGCCCGTTTCGGCCCTGATCCACGCCGCAACCATGGTGACTGCAGGCGTCTTTCTGGTCTGCCGGATGTCGCCGCTTTATGAATATGCCCCTTCTGCCACAACCATGATCACGGTGGTTGGCGCCACAACGGCGTTCTTTGCGGCGACGGTCGGTTTGGTTCAAAACGACATCAAGCGTGTCATCGCCTATTCGACCTGCTCACAGCTGGGGTATATGTTCGTGGCCGCCGGCGTTGGTTTGTACCCCGTGGCCATGTTCCACCTTTTCACCCATGCCTTCTTCAAGGCCATGCTGTTTTTGGGGGCAGGTTCGGTTATTCATGCGATGCACCATGAGCAGGACATGCGAAACTATGGCGGGCTGCGCAAGAAGATCCCCTTTACCTTCTGGATGATGATGATCGGGACCTTGGCGATCACGGGCGTTGGCATTCCGCTGACCCATTTCGGCTTTGCGGGGTTCTTGTCGAAGGACGCCGTGATCGAAGGGGCCTACGCCGGATCTGCCTATGCGTTTCCCTTGCTTGTCATCGCAGCCTTCATGACCTCGTTCTATTCGTGGCGTCTGATGTTCATGACATTCTTCGGAACGCCGCGCGGCGATGCCCATGCCCATGATCATGCCCATGAATCGCCGACCGTGATGCTGATCCCCTTGGGTGTCTTGTCGATTGGCGCTGTCTTCGCCGGGATGATCTGGTACGGCGTGTTCTTCGGCGAGGAAGACAAAATGCGCAGCTGGTTTGCGATGGCTCCCGCGACCGAGCATGCGCAAGAGCATTCGACCGCGGGCGAAGAAACAGCGGCAACCGACGCTGCCACCGCCGAAACGACGGAAGCCGCCCCCGCCGTTGTAGCTGAAGCCTCAGCGCCAGAGGCGCACGCCGCCGAAGCGCCAAAAGGTGCAGTTTTGATGTTGGAAGAGCGCGGCATCTTGCATGCCGCCCATGAGGCGCCAACCTGGGTCAATCTGGCGCCTTTCGTTGCGATGGTTCTGGGCTTTTTGCTGGCTTTCCAGTTCTACATTCGCAAGCCGCATCTTCCGGCGCAATTGGCCGCCCAGCAGCGCCCTTTGTATACCTTCTTGTTGAACAAATGGTACTTTGACGAACTTTATGATTGGGTCTTCGTGCGCCCCGCAAAATGGCTGGGCCGGACCCTGTGGCAAAAGGGCGATGGCTCGCTGATCGACGGCACGATCAACGGCATCGCCATGGGGATCATTCCCTTCTTCACCCGTCTGGCTGGTCGTGCCCAGTCCGGCTATGTTTTCACCTACGCCTTTGCCATGGTTCTGGGGATTGCCGTCCTCATCACCTGGATGACCCTCGGGGGGCACTGAGTATCATGAATAACCTCCTGTCGATCATAACTTTTCTTCCCGCAGTTGCCGCTTTGGTGCTGGCGTGGTTCCTGCGCGGCGATGATGCCGCGTCTCAGCGCAATGCAAAGATGCTGGCGCTTATTGCCACCTCTGCGACCTTCTTGATCTCTTTGGCGCTTTTGGCCGGGTTCGATCCGTCAAACACCGGTTTCCAGTTTCTTGAAGACCATCAGTGGATCGCTGGGTTACGCTACAAAATGGGCGTGGACGGGATCTCGATCCTGTTTGTCATGCTGACAACATTCCTGATGCCGATCACGATCCTGTCGTGTTGGGGGGTGCAGACCCGCGTCAAGGAATACATGATCGCCTTCCTCATGCTTGAGGCCTTGATGCTGGGCGTGTTTTGCGCGCTTGATCTTGTGCTGTTCTATCTGTTCTTCGAAGCAGGCCTGATCCCGATGTTCCTGATCATTGGCATCTGGGGCGGCGCAAATCGCATCTACGCGTCATTCAAGTTCTTCCTCTATACCTTCCTTGGATCTGTGTTGATGCTGGTGGCCATGATGGCCATGTATTACGCCTCGGGCACGACAGATATCCCGACGTTGATGGCGTTCGAGTTTTCGTC
>CANHLE010000140.1 GCA_947461435.1 Paracoccaceae bacterium
ATGACATAGCTGTTTTGACGCCCCGGTGTCAGGGCATGAAACGCCTCGGCAAGCTCAGGATCTGCGTCCATCGCCTCGATCATTTCGTCGGGCAATTCGATCTCGCGCAGGATCTTCTGTGCCTTGATCCCGGCCGCCGCATATCCCATCGATTCGGCAAGATAGGCGCGGATCACCCCGGCCTTGGCCGCAACCTGCGCCGCATCGGTAAAGCGGATGGCATCGGCGTTTTGCGTGTTCGGCCCTTGCCGCTCCAACACCGCTTCGGGGTCTTTCATCAACGACGGGTTCATGAAGGTCAGCCGAAAATCGCCCCGAAAGGCCCCGATGATGGCAATGTTCCGCCCTGCATGCATATA
The DNA here is from genome assembly GCA_947461435.1 of Paracoccaceae bacterium. Taxonomy (GTDB): domain Bacteria; phylum Pseudomonadota; class Alphaproteobacteria; order Rhodobacterales; family Rhodobacteraceae; genus CAIYZT01. The sequence continues at coordinate 360 of CANHLE010000140.1, forward strand.
GCACGGATGCCCCCATTTCACCGTCTCTTGCAGCCCCATCCCCCGGCAAACCTCGCGCAGCGCGTCCAATCCGGCCGACCATAGGCGGGCCGAACAATCGGGCGTTGCGAACCGCTCGCAGCGCCCGCATCCCTGCGTGAAGAAGTCTTCGATCGCCGTAATCATGACCATGATGTCAGACCTCCTCCAACAAGCCACGTCCTTTCAACAGGGGTTCCACGCCGGGCATGCGGCCCCGGAATTGGGTGTACAGCACATCCGCCTCTTCGCTGCCCCCGGCCCCAAGAATGAACTGCTCCAGCCGGCGCGCGGTTTGTTCATCAAACGCGCTTCCCGCCTCTTCAAAGGCCGCAAAGGCATCCGCGTCCATCACTTCGGACCACATGTAACTGTAATAGCCGCTGCTGTATCCGTCGCCCGAAAACACATGCGCGAAATGCGGTGTTGCGTGCCGCATCCTTATCGCATGTGGCAGGCCAAGCCCGTGCAGAACCTCGGCTTGCAAGGCCATCGGATCGTCCGGTGCTGCACCCTCGTGGAACGCCAGATCCACCAGCGCGGACGAAACGAACTCCACCGTCGCAAAGCCCTGATCATAGGTGCCCGCCGCCAAAAGCCGCGTCAACATCGCGGCGGGCATCGGCGCGCCCGTCTGCCAATGGCGCGCGTGTTTTTCCAACACCTCGGGCACCTCCAGCCAATGCTCGAACAACTGGCTGGGCAGTTCCACGAAATCGCGCGCCACGTTGGTGCCGCTGATGAACCGATAGGTCACGTTCGACAGCATCTGATGCAGCGCATGGCCAAACTCGTGAAACAAGGTTCGCGCGTCGTCATAAGACAGCAAACAGGGCTCGCCCTTGGCGAAGTTGCACACATTCACCACCACAGGCCGCACGTCGCCATCCATGCGATCCTGCTCGCGGAAGGTCGAACACCAGGCGCCAGACCGCTTGGATCCGCGCGCGAAATAGTCGCCAATGAATATGGCCACCAAAGCCCCGCCCCGGGACACTTCCCACACCCGCGCATCCGCGTGATAAAGCGGCAAGGACAATTCCTTGAATTCCAACCCGAACAGGCGGCTGGCACAGTCAAACTGCGCCGCCAGCATCGCATCCAGACTCAAATAGGGTTTCAGCGCGGCCTCATCCAGATCATGCTCGGCGCGGCGGCGCTGCTCTGAGTAAAACCGCCAATCCCAAGGTTCCAGCGGCCCCTTGGCCCCGTCCTTGGTCAACATCGCCTCCAGCACCGCCGCATCGCCCAAGGCCTTGGCCCGGGCCGGGGCCCAAACCCGCATCAACAAGGCCCGCACGGCCTCGGGGGTCTTGGCCATCTCCGGCTCCAGCTTATAGGCCGCAAAGCTGGCATAGCCCAGCAATTTGGCCCGCTCTTCGCGCAGCCGCAAGGTTTCGGTGGCCACCGCACGGTTGTCCTGGGCGTTGCCATTGGCCCCGCGTGCCACCCACGCCTGATAGGCCTGCGCGCGCAAATCCCGCCGGGGCGAGAATTGCAAAAAGGGCACGATCAACGACCGGTTCAAGGTCACCGCCGGGCCATTCAGACCGCGCTCGCGTCCGGCGGCCCGGGCGGTTGCCACCACAAAATCCGGCAGCCCCTCCAGATCCTCCTCTGACAGGGCCATGTGCCAGCCGCGCTCTTCGGCCAACACATTCTGGCTGAACTGCGTCCCAAGGCTCGCCAATCGCGACATCACGGCCGCCATCCGCAGGCTTTGCTCTCCCGAAAGCTCGGCCCCGGCACGCACAAACATCCGGCGGTACAGCGTCAAAACCCGCATCTGTTCCTTGTCAAGCCCAAGGGTCTCGCGCTGGTCCCACAGGGTTTCCACCCGCCCGAACAAGGCCTTGTTCGACGTGATCTCACTGGAATAGGCCGAAAGCTTTGGGGCCAGTTCAACCTCCAAAGCCTCACGTGCAGGGTTGCTGTCCGCGCCCGCCACATTCCAAAAGACGCCGCCCACGCGGCCAAGCAGCGCATCCGCACGTTCCAAGGCCCCAATGGTATTGTCAAAACTGGGCACCGCAGGATCCGCCGCAATCGCCGCGATATTCGCCCGCGCCTGCGCCAATCCCGCCTCAAAGGCCGGTCCGAAATCGGCATCGGTGATCTGATCAAAAGGGGGCAGCCCATAGGGCCCGGTCCACTCGCTCAACAAAGCATTCATCGAAAATCCTCCTGTTGGCGCAAAGTTATGCCCGCCAAAGACCCTTTGCCAGCCCCATTATCCGTTTAACGGCGCCCGCTCGCAAGCGCCGCCCACGGCGGCCCCAACGCCTTACTTGGTGCGCACACGCAGCCGCGTCTCGATCCGCCGCAAGATCAAGGACAGCGAAATTGTCATCGTCAAATACAAAAGCGCTGCGATGTTATAGGTTTCAAAATATCTGAAATTTCCGGCCGCCGTGACTTTTGCCAGCTGCGTGATGTCCGACACGCCCAGCACGGAAACCAAGGATGAATCCTTCACCATCGCCACAAAGTCGTTTCCAAGCGGCGGCAAGATCATCCGAAACGCCTGCGGAAAACTGATGTGGCGAAATCTTTGCCACCCGTTCAGGCCCAGCGCCTGCGCCGCTTCGATCTGGCCCTTGTCGACGGCTTGCAATCCGGCGCGGAAAATCTCGGCCAGAAAGGCCGAATAGGCCAGCGTCAAGGCAATCGTCGCCCGCGCGATCAGCGGAAAATCCCGTGTCTTCCAAGGCTCCACGCCGATCCACGACGTCACCCAATTGACCGCCACGATCAGCGCGGGGGCCAGAACAAAGGCGACATACAGCAGCAACACAATGATCGGAACACCGCGCATCACCTCGATATAAAACCGGGCGATCTGGCGCAGAACGATGAACCGCGACAGCCCCATCATCGCCAGCCCAAGCCCCAGCGCGCAGGCCGCAGCATAGGCCACCACCGCAACCACAATCGTAATCACCGCGCCCTGCGCCAGTTTTGCCAAGGCCGCCGAATAGACGCTGGACGCCCAAACCTCATAAAACAGCAAGGCCCCGATGATCCCAAGGATCACCAGCCACCACGGAAAATCTGCATCAGGTTTGGGATTGGGCTGCATCAGAGGTCAGCCCCGAGGTTGCCCTCGGGGCCCAAGGCCTTACTGGCCCATCTTGTAATCAAGAAACCACTTCTTGTTCAGCGCATCGATGGTGCCATCGGCCTTCAGCGCTGCGATGGCGGCGTTCATCGGTGCCACAAGGTCAGACCCTTTGGGGAAGATGAACCCGAAATCTTCCGTGCCCAGCTTCTCGCCAATGATCTTCAGCGCCCCCGCCGACGCCTCGACATAGCCTGCGCCTGCCGTGCCATCGGTCAACACCAGATCCACATCGCCAGATTTCAGCGCCTCAACCGTGGCCCCAAAGGTTTCAAACAGCTTGATGCGCGGATTGGCCTCGTCGCCGTCCAGCACCTCATACACCCCGACATAGAAAGGCGTAGTGCCGGGCTGGGCGGCCATCAGCAATTCCGCATTGGCCGAAAAGCTGGCCTTGTCGGTGAACCGCGTCTCATCCCCGCGCACCATCATCACCATCTCGCTGGTCATGTAGCTGTCGGAAAAATCCACCTGTTCCTTGCGATCATCGCGAATGGTGATCCCGGTCATGCCCATGTCGAACTGCCCTTCCGACACCGCCGGAATCATCGCATCCCACGAGATGTTCTCGTATTTCACCACCACATTCAGGCGTTTGGCGATCTCTGCCATCGCATCATATTCCCAGCCGATCGCGGCGCCCGCGCCATCCAGAAACTGCAAGGGCGGATAGGCGTTTTCCGTGACAATCACAATTTCCTTGCCCGCCAGATCCGGCAGGTCCTGCGCATGGGCGGCGGTGGTCAACATCAGGCCCGCAAGGGCGGCAGCAGCTATTTTCATGTGTGAACTCCCTGTCACGAAGTGGAATTTGAACGTCTCTCACGCAGTGGGCCTTGAACGTCTCGGGGCCAAGCGGCTTTCTCCGAACGCATTCACGAAATCGGTGCGCGACTATGACAATGGTTTGGGGCGATGCGCAAGAGACCCAAAGGCCCCACCCCCGGCCCCCAACTTCTGTGCAACCTTGCAGAGAGGCACTCTCAAGATGCACCCCTGCAGGCGGTTGCGCGCGGGCTGGCAGAGGTCCATCTTGCCTGCAACCCCGAAAGGACCTCTCATGACCCGCATGCCCACCTACTTCATCTCCCATGGTGGCGGCCCCTGGCCCTGGATGCCAGATTGGCGCGCCATGTTCAAAAACCTCGAAGCGTCGTTCGTCCAGATGACCCACGATCTGCCCGAACGCCCCAAGGCCATCTTGATGATCTCTGGCCACTGGGAGGATGACAGCTTTGCCGTCATGACCTCGCCCAACCCGCCCATGATCTATGACTATTCCGGCTTTCCGCCCGAAACCTTCCAGATTCAGTACAAGGCCCCCGGCGCCCCCGATCTGGCGCAAAGGGCCGCTGACCTGATCGCAGCCGCCGGCCTGCCCGTGCGTCTGGACGCCAAACAGGGCTTTGACCACGGCACCTTTGTGCCCGCCTTCGTGATGTATCCCGATGCCTCCGTGCCCCTGTTCCAGATCTCGCTGCGTCATGGCTACAACCCCGCCGAACACCTTGCCCTTGGCCGCGCGCTCGCCCCCCTGCGCGACGAAGGCGTGCTCATCCTCGGCTCCGGCCTGTCCTATCACAACCTGCGCCTGTTCGGCCCCGGCGCGCGCGTTCCGTCCGAGGCGTTTGACGCATGGCTGGCCGATGTCATGGCCAAAGCCCCGGCCCAGCGCACCGCCGACCTCATGAACTGGGAATCCGCCCCCTACGCCCGCACCTGCCACGCGCAGGAAGATCACTTCGCCCCGATCTGGGCCGTCATCGGCGCGGGAGAGCAGGACAAAGCCACCATGACCTACCACGACAAAATGCTCTTCGGCGGCGTCACCGCCTCCAGCTATCGGTTGGGCTAACCCCAAAACGCCCCCCGCCCGGTCGGGAGGGGGGGCAAGGTCTGCGCGCCATGGATACCGCCTTGTTAGCCTAAGCGTCGCACCCTTCGGCCCTGCGCACATCGGTTTCCATGCCCTTGCCGATCACCATCACCGACGGCGCGGTCTCCAAAGGCTGGATCGGCGAGCGCTATGACGCCGAGGCGGGGCTGCAATACCTCAACGCCCGCTATTACGACCCCGACCTTCTGATGTTCCTCCAGCCCGACTGGTGGGAGGTCACCGAGCCGGGCGTGGGGACCAACCGCTATGCCTATGCCGGAGGGGATCCGGTGAATGGGGTGGATCCGGGGGGGCATGCATGCACTCCGCTAACTGGTTCTACCTTCGGTAATTTCTGCTCCCGAGCGAGTATCTATCATGGGTTTCAATCCTTGCTTGGTGACAAGACCAATTTCTTTGGTGCCGCCTCAATGACAACTCAAATGCTTGCAAATAGTCAAGGCCTTGGAAGTAGCGCTTTCTTCAGCGATTCAACATCGTCCTTTCTAGAAGATGTAAGCGCAGAATTGGAAAGGAAAAATATGGAGTCATTTACATCAATATATTTAGGGCGATTTGAAGACGAAAATGGCAATGTGACTGACATAGATTCCTACTTGATCCGAATGGAGCAGGATGAGGTTCAACGCCTGATGGATATATTCAAGCGTGATAACCCCGAAGGATATGAACTAGCGGTCTCCGAAATAAATGACGCATTTGCTTCCGAAAGTCCTCTAAAGAACTTCTTCGGATCTGATAGACTTTACAATAGTGTCTTGGAGACCGTTCGAACAAAACTGCGTAGGGACATCGACTTTTCTGTTCAATCGGACCGAGAATTAATTGGTCATGCCCTGGCAGATGAGGTAGAAGCAGTCCGCGCGGCACGGGCCTCAGATTTTTCTGGCTGTGACATCGCGGGGTGCACATGGAACGATTGATAAAATCTTGCTTTTGGTTTCTGGCTCGCGCAATTGAGATTTCTGGAATTGTAGGATTTCTACTGCTCTTCGATGACAGATCGCAGTACAGAGATGGGCTGGAGTTTCTAGATATTCTACCACTGTACACGTTTATGCCACTATATTTTTACCTTGCTTCAGGGTACTTGGTCTCTTGCATAGGCGCGCCCCTTGTATTTTCTCGGGCACCTAGCCTGAAATTCGGGCGAGGCATTTGTATTGCATACTGTTTCCATTTTCTATTCTTTCTGATTACCAATTTTAGTTACGCGTCTCAGGCGCCTTTATTCTTGATTCCATTGGGCGCATTTGGGGCCATTTTGGTGTTTCTTGCCAACTATCTAACACACTCGTGGGCCGGCCGCTGGATAGCCGATCTTTGAAGTAGCAAGCCGTAAGTCGGCGCATACCCCGACTCCCTCCGACATCGGGATGACCCTCGCCACCCCCGGCCACACCACCCAGCACCGCGACGCGCAGGGAACGGTTCGGGCCGTGACGGCGGGGCAAGACAACGCGCCCAACCAGAGAGGCAAAAAGACCGAACGGCGCGTCTATCGGCCCTATGGCACGTCCTATCAGACCTTTGATTTGCAGCCGGATGTAGATAATGAAGTGTCCAAAGGCTGGATCGGCGAGCGCTATGATGCCGAGGCGGGGCTTCAATATCTCAACGCCCGCACTTACGACCCCGACCTTCTGATGTTCCTCCAGCCCGACTGGTGGGAGGTCACCGAGCCGGGCGTGGGGACCAACCGCTATGCCTATGCCGGAGGGGATCCGGTGAATGGGGTGGATCCGGGGGGGCAACCACCGCCCCTCTTCCTCTCATCCCCAGTCCCGAAATCTCGACCCCCTCATCCCCTCCCAAAACCCCCAACCCTTACCAAACCGTTAAAAACCAAAAACCAACCCCTTG
>CANHLE010000141.1 GCA_947461435.1 Paracoccaceae bacterium
AAACAGAATCGCCACCCGTTCGGTGCCCTGACTTTGAAACAAGAAAAGGCACAGGATGATCACCAAGGTAACAGGCACGACATAGGGATGAAACGCGGGGGTCACGAGCGACATGCCCTCGACCGCGGAGAGAACAGACATGGCAGGGGTGATCATCGCATCCCCAAAGAACAACGAGATTCCGATCACGCCGATGCTCAAAAGCCAAGCCGGACGCCGTTTCAGCGCCTGCTGCACCAAGGCCACGAGCGACAAGGTGCCGCCTTCGCCGCGGTTGTCGGCCCGCATGATCAGCAGCACGTATTTGACCGTGACGATCAAGATCAGCGTCCAGATCAGCAGGGAAATGACGCCGATCACCTCGCCGCGGGTCAGCCCGTCGAGGCTGGCGGCGTGCAAGGATTCGCGCATGGCGTAAAGTGGGCTGGTTCCGATGTCGCCGTAAACGACGCCAATACAGCCCAGTACCAGTTTCCACAGGTTGTTTGCTGGCGGATGCTCACCGTCCGGCGGAACGGGGGTGGGCTGTCCAGTGGTGGCAGTCACTGCATCGCCTCATGAAGTTTTGGCACTGGGAATCCTTGACCGGGGTCATGAACAAGAGAGCCGATTACACCGACGGCATCTGAACGTCCAGCGGGCATTCACCAAGGCGGCGTCAGGCCGCCCGAAGCAGGCGGTCAAACAGCGTCTCCAAAAACGCGCCCGCTTCGGTAAAGGGATCATGGCCGGTGCCCAGAACCGCGCGCACCTGAACATCGAAATCGGCATAGTGCTGCGTCAGCGCCCAGATCGAGAAGATCAGATGATGGGGCGGCACGCGGGCCAGTCGGCCCTCGGACATCCACCGCTCCATCACGGCGGCTTTTTCATCGACCAAGGTTTTCAGATCGCCCGAAATCGCCTCCATGATGCGGGGGGCCCCTTGCAGGATCTCGTTGGCAAACAGGCGGCTTTCGCGCGGATAATCGCGCGACAATTCCAACTTGCGGCGCACATAGGCCATGATTTCGGCCAAGGGATCGCCCTTGGGATCCAAGGCGCGCAGCGGATCCAGCCAGGTGCGCAGCAGCCGTTCCAGCAGGGCCTTGTGCACCGCTTCCTTGGAGGGGAAGTAGTACAGCAAATTGGGTTTGGACAGGCCCGCCACATCGGCGATCTGATCGAGGGTGGCGCCGCGAAACCCCTGTTTTGAAAAGACATCCAGGGCCGCCTCCAGGATGGTGGCGGAATTCTTTTCCTGAATACGCGTGCGCGGTTTGGTCATCTGATCCGGTGGGTGATTGCCTGTTTGACGGGCAGCTTGGCAGAGAATTCAGCATTGGGCAAATGGCGATCGGCGGCCCCGGCGCGGACCGGGGCCGAGTTTTGTCTGGGAGCCGCCGCAGAATTCTGCAATCCTTGGCCAAAGCGGCCGCGCAGGACGATGATTCACGCGCGCGGCGCGAGGAGGAGGACAAGATGCCCGAGAATTGCACTGCCCAAGTGATGGTGGATGACGAGCGTGTCCGCGTGACGCGGTTTGATTTTGCGCCGGGGGCGCAAACCGGGTGGCATCGGCACGGGCATGATTATGTGATCATCACGCTGACCGATTGTCTGATGCATTTGCACGATCCGGGCGGCGCAGTGCGCGAGGTTTTGGTGCCGGCGGGCACATCGTATCGGCGCAGCGAGGGGGTCGAGCATAATGTGGTCAATGGCGGATTGCTGCCGATGGCCTTTGTCGAGGTGGAGATGAAAGAACCCGCGCAGACCCAAGCCCCGTAAGGGCAGGGGCGGCGAGATGGGGGGATGAGATGACCCAAGGGCCAAAAATAGCGCCGCTGTGGCAAACACCCGTTGGCTCTGGTCAGGCCACGATCGGGCAGGGCGACGATGCCTGGTATGCCTATCCGGGGTCGGGGGGCACCTCTTTTTACCATGAGAACGGGCGCTATCATCTGGGCGAGGATTGGAACCGCGAGGGCGGCGAGGTGCCGGGCGACATGGCCTTTGCCTTTGGCGCGGGGCAGGTGGTGTTCGACGGGGTGATGTCAGGCTATGGCAACACGGTGATCATTGATCATGGCGCGGCGGCGGACGGGCGGACCCATTTGTTCAGCCTTTATGCGCATTTGGCCACGGCCGATAATTTTGGCAGCAAGCTGTCGGTTGCTGCGGGCCAAGCGGTGGGCCAGATCGGGGCCAGCGGCGGCACTTACGCCGTTCATCTTCATTTCGAACTGTTTGACGCCCCCAGCTGGGCGGCTGGTGTCAACCTGAGCGGCGGTTCGGCCCTTGATGCCGAAGTGGAGGCGGCACAGTCGGTGACGTTTGATGCGCAGGGGCAGATCACATCGGTGGTTTTGACGGGCGAGGTGGATGCAACGCGGGCGGGGCGGGAATACATGCGCGCCTTCACCTCGGAATGTTTCATGACCGCGTCGTCGGGGCGCGATCGGTGGTATGACGGGCAGGGCGATGATCGGTTGGTGGTCAGCGGATCGCGGCCCATCGAGGCTTTTGGGCTGGAGGGCAACGACAGCCTGCAAGGCGGCAGCGGCAACGATCTTTTGGCCGGGGGCAGCGGGCAGGACCGGCTGACCGGGGGCAAGGGCGGCGATGAGATTTATGGGGACGCGGGGGATGATTGGCTGAACGGCGTGCCGGGCCAGCGCGATGATTTGCAGGGCGGTCTGGGCGCCGACACGCTGATCTGCGCCGGACAAGGGGATGTGATGATGGGCTGGTCCTGCCCCTTGCCCAGCCAGTCAGATAGGGACGGCGACGATGCGCGCGATGTGTTTCGATTTGTCAGCGGTTCGAAAGGGCAGGCCAGCATTTTGGATTTCGAGGACGGCACGGACCGCATTGATCTGAAGGATCTGGCGGCGGGTCTGGGCGATCTTGCCATCACCGCCACCGCCCGTGGCGCGCGGATTGTGGTCGGCGGATTGACGATCACGCTGGAGGGCGTGGCGGCGGGTGATCTGGGGGCGGGCGATTTTCTGTTTTAAGGTCAGGGCCGCCGCCCTGACCTTGCTGTCATGACGCCTTATTCGACGGCGACGATGATCAGGTAGGGGGCAACGACGATCAATGCCATGATGATGGCAAGCGAGCGGGTCAATCCTTTGAACATGTCTTTCTCCTGCTGGGGTGGGCAACAGATAAGAAAGGATCGGCGGTTTTCAACCCGCCAGATTTGACAAGATGTCGCGCAGGGCCGCCACGACAAGCGCGTGGTCTTCCGCTTGCGGCAGGCCCGAAACGGTGGCCACGGCCACCACGCCCACGCCCGCAACCCGAATCGGAACTGCGCCGCCGGAATCGGCAAAATCGTCGTTGGACAGCCCGTGTTGGTCCAGCGTCTGTTTCTTGGCCGATTGCCGCTGCACGATCAGAAAAGAGGCCTCTTGAAACATCAAGGCGGTGTTGGATTTGCGCCGGGCCCACAGATCGTTCAGTGGGGCCGACCCGGGCATCGCGGCGTGAAAGAACACCCTGTTGGCGCTGCGGATGTTGATCACAACCGGCTTGCCCGCCGCAAGGCGCACCAATGTCATGCCCAGATCCAGCGCCACGGTTTCATCAAAGCGCGGCAGGATCAGCTTTTGGGCTTCGGATTCCAGTTGGGCGATAAGGTCGGTCATGACGGGCTTTCTGTGCGGTATCGGGGCGCGGTTGCGGGGGGTCTTGCGGCAAGATTGGCCACAAATCGGCGGCAGGGAAAGGGAAATGTTGGGGCATCGGCCCCGGTGGGTTCAGATGGCCCCGATGCCGCGCAGGATCATGGTCTTGACCGATTCCTTGGCCGCCCGCCACTGCGTATCGCTGAGCGGTTGCCCCCCATTCAAGGTTTCGATCTGGTGGCCAAAGTCGGCATAATGCTGCGTGGTGGCCCAAAGCATGTAAAGCAGATGTTCGGGGTTCACCGCTGCCATCTTGCCTTCGTCGATCCAGCGCTGAATGAGGGCGGCGCGCCCGGTTGTCCATTCGCGCAGGGTGGTTTCCAGATAATCCTGTATCACCGGGGCGCCGTGCATCACCTCGGAGGCCCAGACCTTGGATCCGTCGGGATGACGGCGCGAGATTTCCATCTTGGCGTCGATATAGGCACCGATGCCTTCGACAGGGCCGGGGGCATTGTCCAGACTATCGGCGGCGTGCAACCAAAACTCGAAGATATTGCGCACGACGCGGCGATACAGATCTTCCTTTGAAGCGAAGTAATACAACAGGTTGGCCTTGGGCAGGCCGGCCACATCGGCAATCAGCTGCACCGTTGCGCCGCCAAATCCGGCCTCGGCAAAGACTTTTTCCGCTGCCTGCAAAATGAGCGTTTCATTTTGCTGCCGAATCTCATTGCGGCGCACGGGGCGGCCCATGGGGCGGCGCAGGGGCTGGGCGCTGGTGGACATCGGATCTTGTCCCAAAATTTTCATTGACCGCTTGGTCAGGTTGTGGTGCGTTTCCGCTTGACCATACGGTCAGGAAACGAGTCGCGGCAAGGGGCATGAAGACCCGGCCGCTGCGACGGGGAGACGGAAGATGGCGACACCGGGGGCGAACCTGCGGATCAATTCGGCGCGGCTGTGGGACAGTCTGGAAGAGATGGCGCTGATCGGGCCGGGCGTGGCGGGGGGCTGCAATCGGCAAACGCTGACAGATGCCGATAGCGAAGGGCGCCACCTGTTTCAACGCTGGTGCACGGCGGCTGGCCTGTCGATGGGCGTGGACAGCATGGGCAACATGTTTGCCACCCGCCCGGGCGAGGACGCTTCGGCCTTGCCGGTCTATATGGGCAGTCATCTGGACACCCAGCCCACGGGCGGGAAATATGATGGCGTTCTGGGGGTTCTGGGCGCTTTGGAAGTGCTGCGCACCATGAACGATCAGGGGATCAAGACGCGGCATCCGATTGTGGTGACCAACTGGACCAACGAAGAGGGCGCCCGATTTGCGCCGGCGATGCTGGCCAGCGGTGTCTTTGCGGGCATTCATACGGAAGATTATGCCAAGGGCCGCCGCGACATGGACGGCAAGGGGTTTGGTGACGAGCTGGAGCGGATCGGCTGGGTGGGCCCCGAAAAGGTTGGCGCGCGCAAGATGCATGCCATGCTGGAACTGCACATCGAACAGGGCCCCATTCTGGAAGCTGAGGGCAAGGATATCGGCGTCGTCACCCATGGGCAGGGTCTGTGGTGGCTGGAAATTACCTTGACCGGCCGCGATGCGCATACCGGATCAACCCCGATGAACATGCGAGTGAATGCGGGCCTTGGTATGGCGCGGATCACCGAACGGGTGCATCAAATCGCCATGGGCCATCAACCCGGCGCCGTTGGGGCGGTGGGGCAGGTGAAGGTTTTCCCGAATTCGCGCAATGTGATTCCGGGCAAGGTGATCTTTACGGTTGATATACGCAGCCCCGACCAGACCAAGCTGGACGCAATGCGCGGCGAGGTGGAGCGGGCCGCAGCGGCGGTTTCGGCGGAACTGGGCTTGGGATGTTCGATCGAGGCGGTCGGCCATTTCGACCCGGTGACGTTTGATCCCGGCTTGGTGGGTGTGGTGCGCGGCGCGGCCGAAAAGCTGGGCCTGCGGCATATGGATATCATCAGCGGCGCCGGGCATGATGCCTGCTGGATCAACCGCGTGGCCCCCACGGTGATGATCATGTGCCCCTGCGTCGGGGGGCTTTCGCATAATGAGGCGGAAGAGATTTCGCCCGAATGGGCGGCGGCGGGGACGGATGTTTTGTTTCACGCGGTATGCGATGTGGCGGGGGTGGTGGGCTGACGCCCCGCCTCTGATAAGACTGACAGACAATGGGCACAGGAGGATGAGATGGCATCAACGGTGATCAAAGGCGGGACGGTGGTCACGGCGGATCTGACCTATGGGGCGGATGTTCTGGTAGAGGGCGGTGTCATCACCCAGATCGGGGCGAACCTGAAAGGCGATACCACGCTGGATGCCAGCGGCTGCTATGTCATGCCCGGCGGGATCGATCCGCATACCCACCTTGAGATGCCCTTCATGGGCACATACTCCAGCGATAACTTTGAATCCGGCACGCGCGCTGCCCTGTCGGGCGGCACGACGATGGTGGTGGATTTTGTGCTGCCGGGGCAGGGGCAGGGGCTGATGGATGCGGCCCAGATGTGGCACAACAAATCGGGCCGGGCGAATTGCGATTATTCCTATCATATGGCCATCACTTGGTGGGGCCAGAAGGTGTGGGAGGATATGGAAGCGTCCGTGAAGGCGGGCATGACCAGTTTCAAGCATTTCATGGCCTACAAGGGCGCGTTGATGGTCAACGACGACGAGATGTATCAGTCGTTCACCCGCGTTGGGGATCTGGGCGGTCTTGCCATGGTGCATGCCGAAAACGGCGATGTCGTGGCCGAGTTGACGGCCAAGTTGATTGCCGCCGGGAACACCGGGCCCGAGGCGCATGCCTATTCGCGGCCCCCGCAGGTGGAAGGTGAGGCCACGAACCGCGCGATCATGATCGCCGATATGGCCGGCGTGCCGCTGTATGTGGTGCACACCAGCTGCGAAGAGGCGCATGAGGCGATCCGCCGCGCGCGTCAGGCGGGCAAGCGGGTGTGGGGCGAGCCGTTGATTCAGCACCTGACGCTGGATGAAAGCGAATATTTCCACCCCGATTGGGACCATGCCGCCCGCCGCGTGATGAGCCCGCCGTTCCGGGACAAAAAGCATCAGGACAGCCTTTGGGCCGGGTTGCAATCGGGGTCGTTGAGCGTTGTGGCGACCGACCACTGCGCCTTTACCACTGAACAAAAGCGCTTTGGTCTGAAGTCTTTCGCCCAGATCCCCAACGGGACCGGGGGGCTGGAGGACCGGATGCCGATGCTTTGGACACATGGGGTGAACACCGGGCGGCTGACGATGAACGAATTTGTCGCGGTGACCAGTACGAATGTCGCCAAGATCTTGAATCTGTACCCCAAAAAGGGCGCGGTTCTGGTGGGGGCCGATGCCGATCTGGTGGTATGGGACCCGGCGAAGGAGAAAACCATCACCGCCAGCGCCCAGCAATCTGCCATTGATTACAATGTGTTTGAAGGAAAAACCGTCAAGGGTTTGCCGCGCTTTACCTTGACGCGAGGGCAGGTGGCGGTCGACGATGGGGCGGTGAAAACGCAAGAGGGCCACGGCCAGTTCGTGGG
>CANHLE010000142.1 GCA_947461435.1 Paracoccaceae bacterium
GCTTTGTTCTGGTCAGTTCGGACAGCGATTTTACGCGTTTGGCCAGTCGCATCCGCGAGGATGGATTGCAGGTGATCGGCATTGGCGAATCCAAGACGCCAGAAAGCCTGCGCAAGGTCTGCAATCGATTCGTGTTGATCGAAAACATCATCGGGGGCGATGACCCCGTTCCTGCAGCCGGTGCCAAACCTGAAAAAGGCGAAAGCGCCGGAGAGAAGCCGCAGCCAGCAAAGGCCATTCCGCTTGTTCTGGATGCCATGCGCAAAATTGGATCAGAAGAGGATTGGTATCCTTTGGGCCAGTTGGGGCAGGTCCTTACTCAGATCCATCCCGATTTTGACAGCAGAACCTATGGCAGCGCAAAATTGTCAGATCTGTTAAAGCGGACGGGACGGTTTGAGGTGCAAAAAGGCCCAAGCGGCCAACTTTTGGTGCGCGACAAGTCCTAGGTTCTATTGTGGATAAAGAGCACGGATTTAGCCAATCAATTCGACCGTCGCCCAAGTTTCAAAGCAAACGCCCCCCGCCAGTGCCATAACCCCGATCGTGGCCCGGCCGCCCAATCCTCTTTCACGGCCCAGGACGTCCACCAAAAGATCTGACAAACCTGAAGAGACCTTGTGAACATCCTCATATCCCGGCGTGCAGACAACAAAATTCAACGTCCGCACAATGGATTTGACATGGTCAAGTGACCCAACGGCCTGCTTGATTCCGCCCAGCACATTCAATCCTGTCTGGCGCGCGGCTTCATACCCCTGTTCGGTGGTCAAATCCGCGCCAAGGCGTCCTTTGTGGGTAATGTGCGTGCCAATCTGGGCGACATGACCCGACAAGAACAAAAGATTGCCGATCCGATGATAGGGCTTCATCGTGCCATAATCGGCCCCGTAATACCCCACTTGGTCAAAATCGGGGATATCAAGACCCATGCGAATGGCGATTTCTTCTGGTGACATTTTCCCCCCTTAGATCATTCGGATCAGATCTTTGCCAACGGCCAGAACATAGCCTTTCCGTGCGATGGTCTTGACCAGAAGTTCAGATACCAGTTGATTGCCCAATGAATCACGCAGTCGCTTCACACGGGTGGCCCCGGCCGCCTCGTCGCAATCCGATGGATCCCTGCCAGAGATCACGCCTTCCAATTGCGCACCGGTCAGCACTTCGTCATCCATCCGCGCCTCGGCCAGAACGGCCAGTGTTTCCAAAGCGGCCTCCGTCAAGGCGAACTCCAGATCGTTGATATAAACCACCCGCGCCTCGCGGCTGATGACCATCGACGACACAGTGATACCCGATCGTTGGATCGCGGAAATCCGGCGGTTGAGCGCAATGATGGTGATCAGGAAAACCAACGCCGCCAACAAAAGCGCAGTGGAAAACACCAAAAGGACGAAAATCACCATCCGATAGCTTTGCAGAACTTCCGAGAACGAGGTTCCAGATTGCGCCAAGATCTCTAAAAGCTTGATTTCGGCAGAGGTCGTCAGATCATCATTCTCGACGAAAATCTGTTCGACACGGGCGTTGAAGGCATTCGCGTCAGGCAAGTTCAAAAACAAGAACACCGCTGCCGCCAGAAGGACCAAGACGATGGCGGCAATGCCATAGCTTACGACGCGGTTGCCCGCCTTCAGGCTTTCAGTAACGGAGGAAGTAGTCTCCGGCACTCGCTTTCCTTTCGTTCAAACCGTCTGGGCCGAAAAAGCCCATAATCTTTATCAGTGTCCAGCCGTCAACCGCCAGACGGGGCTCCATCTCGGCGCGGGCGGCCTTCTTGTTGTCACACACTGCATCTGAAATCTGCGCGACGCCATAGTGCAATCGCAACGGGTCATCCTGCTTTGCTTTGTAATCAAGATAGCACTCGGCCTGCGCTGGCAAGGCCAACGCTGCCATCACGACAATAGAGATGATCAGGCGCTCCATCCGGGGCCTCCTTTCGTTGCTGCCAATCTGCGCATCCGCCGCGCGATATACAATAACCGCTTCCTAAACCTAAGCCGGTTATCCCATATCAATTGCCCGATATTGCCTGACTTGGGCCTTGCCCGCCAAACTTGGTTCAAGATCACCGCCGTCCTAAGGCGACATAAGAATCGGAGGCAGACATGATACTAGACCTCACCTATCACGAGCACAGTCACCCGACGTTCCCCACGGGTGCAAAACCGAAAGCGGGCCTGCTGCCCGGATTGACCGCCCTCACGATCATCGGCGCGGTGGGTCTGCTTTCGGTTCTTCCTGCCAAGGCCTCTGTCTACCCGGGGTTTGGCTGGGTCGAAGCAACCGGCACCGTGGGTGCCCAAGCAAACAATCTGCAGACGGATTCATGCAATATCGGCGCTGCCTATGTTCAGGGGGTTTCACCTGTCTGTGTGATGATCCTTAAGTAGCGGTTGCCCCTTTCGGACAGCCGATGCAGAATCGTTCCATGGTCTTACCAAAGTTTACCGCTGATTATTCATTCGAAACTGCTGCCTTTGGGCGCGGTGCCCGTCCGGTGGCCGGTGTGGACGAAGTTGGCCGTGGCCCGTTGGCGGGACCCGTCATCGCCGCAGCGGTGATCCTTGACCCCGGCAATATTCCCGCGGGTTTGGCGGATTCAAAAGCCCTGTCCGTGGTAAAGCGCGAACGATTGTTCACTTTAATCTCGGCGTCAGCTGTCGTCGCAATTGGCAGTGCCTCGGTCGAAGAAATAGACACGCTGAACATTCTGCGCGCCAGTCATCTTGCGATGATCCGGGCAATCAGTGGTTTGCGCCTTGCACCGGATCATTGCTTGATTGATGGCAACATGATCCCTGCGGGTCTGAAGATACAGGGCGAAGCCATTGTGAAAGGCGATGCCAAATCACTCTCTATCGCAGCAGCTTCTATCGTCGCCAAAGTGACCCGCGATCGGATGATGGTGGATTTGGCGCAACAATACCCCGGTTATGGGTGGGAAGTGAACGCGGGCTATCCGGTTCCTTTGCATCTAAAAGCGCTTCTAGATTTGGGCGTTACCCCTGTTCATAGGCGTTCGTTTCGCCCCGTCCACAACATCTTGTATCAAGACAAAATTGTAAGTGATTGATTCAATAAAGAATTTGACGGCGAATCACCAATGACTCATCCTGTAGGCCATAGACGGCACACCAAGATGCCGTAGGACGAGGCAGAATATGGCGATCAAAACCAAGACGGCCGAGGCATTTGCGCTTCCGCTGAACCAGATAGTTGCAGGCGATTGCATAGAGGTAATGAATGCTCTTCCGGCGGGGTCTGTTGACCTGATCTTTGCGGATCCGCCCTATAACCTTCAGCTGAAAGGTGATCTTCACCGTCCGGACAATTCCAAGGTGGATGCTGTTGATGATCACTGGGATCAATTTTCCAGCTTTGCAGCCTATGATACCTTCACAAAGGCATGGCTTGCTGCTGCCAAGCGTCTGCTGAAACCCAACGGTGCGATTTGGGTGATTGGCAGCTATCACAATATCTTCCGCGTGGGCGCAGCGTTGCAGGATCAAGGTTTTTGGGTTCTCAACGATGTTGTGTGGCGCAAATCGAACCCGATGCCGAACTTTCGCGGCAAGCGCTTGACCAATGCTCATGAAACTTTGATCTGGGCAAGTCGGGACGAGAACGCCAAATACACCTTCAATTACGAAGCGTTGAAAGAGCTGAATGACGGCGTTCAGATGCGGTCCGATTGGGTTTTGCCGCTCTGTACGGGGCATGAGCGCTTGAAGGACGAGAACGGCGACAAGGCCCATCCGACGCAAAAACCGGAAAGCCTGCTACACCGGGTCATCATGGCGACCACGAATGTCGGCGATGTGATTTTGGATCCATTCTTTGGGACAGGCACCACTGGCGCCGTGGCCAAGATGCTGGGCCGAGATTTTATCGGGATCGAACGCGAGGAAGCTTACCGAAAGGCGGCGACACAGCGGATCGACCGAGTTCGCCGGTTTGATGCCTCGGCATTGGAAACAACAGGGTCGAAAAGGTCGGAGCCGCGTGTTCCCTTTGGCCAAGTGGTGGAGCGTGGCATGCTGCGTCCCGGAGAGGAGCTGTTCTCAATCGGCAACCGTTTCAAGGTGAAAGTACGTGCTGACGGTACCTTGATCGGCAATGACGTAAAGGGATCGATCCATCAGGTTGGCGCTGCACTTGAAGGCGCGCCATCCTGCAATGGCTGGACTTATTGGCACTTCAAGCGCGACGGAAAGATGGTTCCCATCGATCTGCTTCGACAACAGATCCGCGCCGAAATGGAGGCAGACGGGGCCAAGCCGCACTGATGCGGTTTCGGCAAAGCTTTTGGTGGTCCGCCAGAATTAGGAGTTTACGCCGTGCCGTGGTCCGCCTACGGCACCACTGCCCCGCCATGGTTTCATGGCGGGGTCTTTTTGATCGGTCTTGGTCTTGGCCTGCTTGAAAACACCTTTCCAATCCGCGCCCAAAGACACTCTCTTGCAGAGTTTTGCCGAGGGTATCAAAGACGCTTTGGCGGTGGATGAATTTTTGCCAAACTGATCCCATGTTCCACACACGCGCCCTGACACGGGAAACTTGGGGTCCCTACCAATTGCTGATCACCCGAAACAACGGCATTTGGGGCGGCTGTTGGTGTATGGGGTTTCATCCCGAGGGTACAGGTGCACACAAAACCGCTTAACAGAACCGGGCAGAAAAACAGGCACGCGTCTGGGCTGGCACGGCCCACGCCTCTTTGGTTTTTGAGGATGAGACTTGCGTTGGATGGGCGCAATTTGGCAACGTGGATGAAGTGCCCAAGATTAAGAACCGCAAGGCCTATGATGCCGGATTGGTCAGTACCAGCCTGCCAGACTGGCGCATCACCTGCTTTTATGTGGAACCCAGCGCGCGCGGCCGCGGTGTTGCCGACATCGCCCTAAAGGGGCGATCGACCTGATCGCGGCCGCGGGAGGCGGCATGGTGGAGGGATATCCAGATGCGGTGGACAAAAAGACGTCATCTTCTTTTCTGTTCCATGGCACCGCCAGCAGCTTTGCCCGCATGGGTTTTCAACGCGACCGTGCGATTGGCAAGACACGCTGGGTGATGCGTCGACAGGTAGCGGCAGCATTGGCTTAAGGAAGCAGGGCTTTGCCGCTTAGTGCGGCGACCCTTTCACCGAAGCCGCCCCAAGGCCCGTTCGCGGTTGCGTACGGCGAACCCGGCCTGCCTTGGCCAAAGATCATAGGTGTCACCTGGTTCCAGCGCCGCGCGGGCGTGCAGGGGCCAATTGGGGTCATCCAGTGCGGTGCGGCCAAGTGCGATCAGATCAGCGGAGCCATCCTGAATAAGTTCGTTCGCCTCGTCGGGGGTTGTGATCAGTCCGACTGCCATAGTGGCGATGCCCGTTTCCCGCAGCGCGCGCGCAAGGGGGGCCTGGAAGCAGGGACCTGGAACCAGCTTTGCGCCGTCAAAGCCACCAGAGGAGCAATCGATCAAATCTACCCCCATCTGACGCACGATTCGGGCGAAGACTTTAGAATCCTCAACACTCCATCCGCCGTCCACGGCATCTTGCACCGACATGCGCATGAACAAGGGCTTGCCCATTGGCCAGGCCGCGCGCATGGCCTGAATTACCTCAAGCGGCAAGCGCGTGCGATTGTCGAAGGATCCACCGTAAGCGTCTGTTCGCCGATTGCCTAAAGGCGACAGGAACTGGTTCAATAAATACCCGTGTGCAGCATGAATTTCTACGATATCAAACCCTGCGCGTTCGGCGCGCAAGGTGGCCTGCGCAAAAGATGACACCAGTCCTGACAGTTCCCCGAGTTCAAAGGCGCGCGGCGTTTGATAATCGGGATGATTCATGTGAGCGACCGCAGATGGCGCGACGGGTTGCCAATGTTCAAATGCCGCTTCGCGCCTTTCTTCGTCAGTCTCGTTGAAGGATCCGCGCCACCACAGGGGGGTTGAGGCTTTGCGACCCGCATGTCCAATCTGTATGGCCGCTGCCGTGCCTTGGGATTTGATCGCATCAACGATCCGGGCCAAAGGAGCAATTTGTGCATCGTCCCAAAGGCCCAAACAGCCATAGGTGATCCGACCCTCGGCGGTGGCTGCTGTCGCCTCGACCATGACGGTGCCAAAGCCGCCGATTGCAAAACGGGAAAGATGGGCAAAGTGCCAATCATTCGCCACGCCATGACGGGCTGAATACTGACACATGGGCGAGACTGCGAGGCGATTTTTAAGCGTGAGATCGCGAAAGGTGATTGGCAAGAAGAGCGGCGATGTCATGCGGGGTATCTGCCTTATGTGTTTGGGTTCAACCCTTTATTATAGGGATGCCAATCCACAATGTCCGCATAGTATTTGCGCCGCCACGCCTTGACTCGCGGATTCATGATGCGCTTCCAAAGGGGCGGTATCATCGCCGCCATGGTCATCAATGGATAGCCATGGGGCAATTGTGGCGCGTCCTCGGCTGTATAGGTTTGAAGCAAGGGAAATCGACGGTCGGGTTTGTAGTGATGGTCTGAATGACGTTGAAGATTGATCAAAAGCCAATTCGACGCCCGATGAGCCGCGTTCCATGAATGGCGCGGCAGAACATGTTCAAATTTGCCGTTGCCCAAATGGCGACGGGTCAGGCCGTAATGTTCGAT
This sequence comes from Paracoccaceae bacterium, assembly GCA_947461435.1. Classification (GTDB taxonomy): domain Bacteria; phylum Pseudomonadota; class Alphaproteobacteria; order Rhodobacterales; family Rhodobacteraceae; genus CAIYZT01. The sequence goes on from CANHLE010000142.1 coordinate 6,642, forward strand.
GTAGTTCACCAACTCCAACTGCCAGATGGCTGAGAAAGCCTGAAAGAGGAACAGCGCAAGACCCAACCAACCACCTAACGACACCGCAAGGATCAAGAACGCCGATTGCAGCATGACATAGCGCCAATAGGGATTGGACTGGTGGTACCAAGGCTGCGACTTGCGGGCCAGCATGGATACCTCGGCGCGCCATGCCGACACGTGGCATTGGCGCAAGACCCGGGGAAAGAACCGATGAAATCCTTCGTTGTATCGGGCAGTCACAGGATCACGGGGAGTTCCGACATAAAGGTGATGTACGCGCAAATGTTCGGACCGAAAGTGACTATACAACACGGATGCAAGAAGCAGATCGGCAAGCCAGCGTTCAATGCGCGATTTTTGGTGCATCAGTTCGTGACTGTAGTTTATCCC
>CANHLE010000143.1 GCA_947461435.1 Paracoccaceae bacterium
TGCAAGTGCAATGTCAACCGATCCGGTGCCAAGCCCATTGCATGGGCCAGCAACGCTCTGGCATCACGCGCCGCATCCTCTATCCCGGCCTCGCGCAGGCGCGGAACGGCAGATCGCAAGGCATCTGCCCCTGTGAGTGGCGGGCGCGAATCCATCATCCCTCCATCTCGGCTAGTTTTTCGGCCTGATCATGGGCAACAAGAGCATCAACAATGGCATTGAGATCACCGGCCATGATTTGGCCTAGGGAATAGAGGGTAAGGTTGATGCGATGATCCGTCATGCGACCTTGGGGAAAATTATAGGTTCTGATGCGTTCCGAGCGGTCGCCAGAGCCGATTTGTGATTTGCGGTCTGCCGCACGGGCGTCGGCAATACGCAGTCGCTCCAACTCAAACAGGCGCGCGCGAAGGACTTGCATCGCGATTTCCTTGTTCCGGTGCTGCGATTTTTCAGCGCTGGTGACGATCATTCCCGTTGGCAAGTGCGTGATGCGAACCGCGGAATCCGTGGTGTTCACGTGCTGGCCGCCGGCGCCCGAGGCGCGCATTGTGTCAATCCGGATATCAGACGCCGGGATATCGATATCCACCTCTTCGGCCTCTGGGAGCACGGCGACGGTGGCTGCAGAGGTGTGCACCCTGCCCTGCGCTTCGGTTTCAGGAACACGCTGAACGCGGTGCACGCCGGATTCGTATTTCATTTTGGCAAAGACACCCGCGCCTTGAACATGCGCGCTGACCTCTTTTATGCCGCCAAGATCCGAAAACTGTTGTTCCAGAATTTCAAACTTCCACCCCATCTTTTCCGCATAGCGCTGATACATGCGCAACAGGTCAGCAGCAAAAAGCCCAGCCTCGTCGCCGCCCGTGCCGGGACGAATTTCAAGAATGGCCGGCCGGGCGTCAGCCGCATCTTTGGGCAAAAGTGCAAGGCGCAGGCTATGCTCCATCTGTCCAAGGGCAAGCCGCAACTGGGGCAGTTCTTCTTCGGCAAGGGGCTTCATCTCGGGATCGCCCAGCATGGCTTCGGCTGTGGCGATGTCGTCAAGGGCCTGACGATACGACGCAATTTCAGCGGCGATTGGTTTCAGGTCTGAATATTCTCGCGACAGCGCGACGATATCAGCCGATGTCGCGCCCGAAGCCAACTTCGCCTCGACAAATTCAAAGCGCTGGGTGATTTGGGCAAGAGTATCAAGCGGCACCATCGGCGGCGAAGTCCTTTTGGGAAAAGCAGAGGATGTCTGCCGTTCATCGAATCAAGTTATCGGTGGTGCGGCCCCCGGCAAGACGGGGGGCCGTACCGGGGCCAGACTAGTCCAGTGCCAAGCGGCTGACGACAGCGATGACTTCGGGTTTTTTGCCGATCTCTTCCACACAGACTTGCCGAACGACGCGTTTGATCGCTTCGTCCAGTTTCTGGTCGTCGGACAAAACCTTTGGTCCGGCACTTTCCAAAAACTCTGTCAAATCGGCCTCAAGGGTATCGGTCAAACTGCGATTGCCTTTGCCGACATCAGGAAGACCAAGGGTTTCAACCCATGCCTCGCCCAAGGGGGCATCGTCTTCGTCGAGGATCAAGGTCACGATCACCAGACCATTCAGGGCCAAACGGATGCGGTCGCGCACGACACCGTCCATTGCCCCCACAAGAACCGAGCCATCCAGAAAGGCACGGCCAGACTCCACCTTTTCGACAATGACAGGAACGTCGCTGGTGATATCGGCCATAGAGCCGTTTGTGACCACGATAGAAGCGATGCCTGATTCATGGGCCAGCTTCATGTGTTCGCGCAGGTGGCGATGCTCTCCGTGCATCGGGATCACCATGTCGGGCAGAAAAGTGCGGTGGGCATGTTCCAGATCGGGACGGTTTGCATGGCCAGAGACGTGATACTTGCCCCCCTGATCATCCACGATTTCAACGCCTTTTTCCGACAAGGCATTCATGATCTTCAACACGCCGCGTTCGTTTCCGGGAATGGTCTTGGAGGAGAACAAAAAGGTATCTGCCTCACGAAGTTCCATGCCCAAATACTTTCCGCGGCTAAGCGCGGCCGAGGCTGCCCGGCGTTCCCCTTGAGAGCCTGTGACCAAAAGCATCAGATTGCGGCGCGGAATGCTGGCGGCATCTTCTGGAGAAACTGTTCTGGGGAAATCCGTCAAAACGCCGGTTTCTTGCGCAACGGACACCATCCGCTTCATCGCGCGTCCCAAAAGACAAACCGTACGATCTGCCGCAGTCGCAGCTTCGGACAGGGTCTTCAGACGCGCCACATTGGATGCAAAGGTTGTTGCCACAACCATACCCGAGGCGTTCTTTATCAACTCTGTCAGGGGCGCGGCCAAAGTGGATTCGGACCGCCCTTCATGGGCTGAAAACACGTTGGTGGAATCGCAGGCAAAGACCTTTACGGGGGCCTCTGCCGCCACTTCTGTCATCAAAGCCTCGTCCCATGCCTCGCCGACAACGGGGCTTGCATCACGCTTGAAGTCTGCGGAATGGATAATTCGGCCCGCGGGCGTATCGATGATGATCATCGCGCTTTCAGGAATCGAATGGCTGACGGGAAGGAATTGAACCGTAAAGGGCCCGATTTCCGTCTTTGCCGGACGTGCGCCAACGGTGGTGATGGCATCCTTTGGAAGCCCGGCTTCTTCAAACTTCAGCCGCCCGATGGCTGCGGTGAATTTGCGCGCATAAATCGGTTTTTTGAGCATTGGCCAAAGGTGTGGCAAGGCGCCAATATGATCTTCGTGCGCGTGGGTAATGACGATACCCTCCAGACGATCAACATTTTTCACCAGCCAACTGATGTCTGGCACGATCACATCAACGCCGGGGGATGATTCCATGTCGGGGAAAGCCACACCCAAATCGACCAGCAACAGACGTTCTTTTCCGGGGCGGCCGTAGCCGTAGATATAGGCGTTCATGCCGATCTCGCCGGCGCCACCAAGAGGAAGATAGATGAGGCGTTCGCCTACCATCACGGAGTATCCTTGTTATATTGGTTGATCAGGACGAGGCCATGCATGGTCAGATCGTCCTCAACAGAATGAAATAGGTCGGTTCCTTGTGCAAACAACGAGGCAAGCCCCCCGGTCGCGATAACTTTTGTGGGACGATCTCGTTCGCGGCGCACTTCGCGCACAATGCCTTCGATCAACCCGATGTAGCCCCAATACACGCCTGACTGCATGCAAGCTATCGTATTCGTGCCAATCGCCCGCATCGGTTTGGCAATATCGATATGCGGCAAGGCCGCTGCGGCCATGTGCAGCGCCTCAAGCGACAGATTCACCCCCGGCGCGATCACACCGCCCACATAAGCGCCATCTACATCGACGACGTCGAAAGTCGTGGCCGTGCCGAAATCAACGACCACAAGGTCGCCGCCATGCCGGTCAAACCCAGCCACTGTGTTGACCAAGCGGTCGGGACCGACGGTTGTGCCCTGATCGACCCGCGGCATCACGGGCAGCCGGCAGTCCGGTTTTCCAACAACCAAGGGTCGGCAGTCAAAGTAGCGGTTGCACAAGACCCGCAGATTGAACACGACGCGCGGCACCGTAGAGGAAATGATCGCTTCGCTGATCTGGGCCTCTGTCTTGGTCAACATCATCAAGGATGACAGCCAGACAAAATACTCATCTGCGGTTCGCTTGTGATCTGTCGCGATGCGCCAGGTTGCCAAGAACCGCGCGCCGTCCCATATGGAAAAGACGGTATTGGTATTGCCGCAATCGATGGCCAAAAGCATCAGCCCGTTCCTTCAGAAAAACACATCCGCGGCCGGGATCGCCAGCGTTTCATGTGGTGTGCGCAGCATCAGGTTGCCTTGTAAATCAATCGTTTCAAATTGGCCTTGATAGATTTCTTTTCCCGTCCGCGCGGTGATGTTTTCGCCCAGTCTGGCCGCATGCGACAACCACGCATCGCGCAGGGGCCCAAAACCTTGTTCAACGAGAACCCCCTCCCAAGCCGAAAAGGCGGGTGCGAGGGCGTCAAGAAAGTCTTCGGGGGAAAAAAGCTTGCCCGTCGCGTGCAAAACCGACACGGCGGGTACGGCGCCCGGTTCAAGGAAGGTTGGATCGGGGGCGGCCACAAGATTGACGCCCACCCCAATCGCCAGATGGGTGATGCGCCCCCCTGCCCCTGTGGATTCAAGCAGGATTCCTGCCACCTTTTGGCCAGTGAGCAGCACATCATTCGGCCACTTCAGACGAAAGCTGTCTGGTAAATCCGTCAGGGCAACAAAGGCATCGCGCAGCGCCAAGGCGATGGCAAAAGATCGCAGCGCAATCTGTTGCGGCGGGCCTTGGGGAAAGGTCAGCAAGCTGGCATGAAAGTTTCCGACCGGACTGGCCCAAGCACGGGCCCGGCGGCCACGCCCGGCGGTTTGAGACTTCGCCAAAAACCACGCTGGCCCGCCACTTGTGGGGGCCAGACGCAACGCATGGGCATTGGTGCTGTCGACCTCGTCAAGAATATGGCGCGAAACGCCCTGCGGCCAAGATGCCTTAGCCAAGGAGCGCCTCGGCTGCGGCCATCGCGGGTGCTTCGATCCCAAAAAGGTTCACGACACCGATCAGCATGATCACGGCGACGGCGACCAACATGACCCATTGAACCGACGACATCCGACTGTCGAGTTTTGCGACTTGCGACCCAAAATACATGAAAAAGACGACGCGCAGATAATAATAGGCCCCAATAACCGAGGCCACAGCGCCCGCGATGGCCAGCCAGACCATTCCGCCATCCACCGCCGCCTTCAGAACGTAATATTTTCCGAAGAACCCCAGCATGGGCGGCACGCCCGCCAACGAGAACAACAAGACCAGCAAGGCAAGCGCCTTCAGCGGCGCCGTCTTTGAGAACATGTTGAGGCTTGCGATGTCGGTGACAGGTTGGCCGTCCCGCTCCATCGACAGGATAAAGGCGAAGGTGCCGAGGTTCATCGTCACATAGATAGCCATGTAAATCAGCATCGCCTGCACACCGCCGACCGTACCCGAGGCAAGGCCGACCAAAGCGAAACCCATATGCGCGATCGACGAATAGGCCATCAGGCGCTTGATATCTGTCTGACCGATTGCCGCAATCGCCCCCCAGAACATCGAGACAACAGCAAAGGCCGCCAAGACTTGGCCCCAATCGCCCGGAATGGCCCCAAAGGCATCTTGGGCCACGCGGGCGATCAAAGCCATCGCGGCCACTTTTGGCGCTGTGGCCAAAAAGGCCGTCACGGGTGTTGGCGCGCCTTCGTAGACATCTGGGGTCCACATGTGGAAGGGCGCTGCCGAAACCTTGAAGGCCATACCTGCCAAGACAAAGACCAACCCAAACAGCAGGCCCAAAGGAACCTCGCCGCCCAAGGTGGACAAGATGCCGGAGTAGAGCGTTGTTCCTGCATAGCCATACACCAGCGATGCGCCATAAAGCAAAAGCCCCGAGGACAAAGCGCCCAACACAAAGTATTTCAGGCCGGCCTCGGTAGACTTCAGATTGTCACGGCGGATGGCTGTCATCACATAAAGTGCCAACGACTGCAGTTCCAACCCCATGTACAAGGTCATCAGATCCCCGGAGGAGACCATGACCATCATCCCGATGACGGCCAAAGTGGCCAAGATGGGATATTCGAAATGCCCCAGACCGCGCCGAACGGCATGATCGTGACCCATGATCAGAACACCGGCCGCCGACACCAAAATCACGACTTTGGCAAAGCGGGCAAAGGCATCGTCGATGAAAAGACCGTCATAGGCGATCGATCCCACGCCGTTGCGCGTTGCCACGACCCCGGCCAGCGCGACAAACAGGATCGCCGTCGTCCAGGTCAGAACTCCTGCAAGTTTGTCCTTGCCGCCGTAAACCGCGATCAGAAGTGCCGCCATGGCATAAAGGGCCAGAATGATTTCGGGCAGAAGGATAGGAAGATCAACGCCGCTCATCAGTTTCGTCCCTTATTCGCTGGCCGCATCCACCGCGACGGGCGCGGGGATTGACGCATGATAGTCAGTTACAAGCGCCTCGACCGAGGGGCTGATGATATCCGTCACAACCGCCGGATAGATGCCCAAAAGCAGGGTCATGACGATCAACGGTGCAAAGATCGCACGTTCACGGCGCGACATGTCTTGGATGGTCGACAAAGCCTCTTTCACCAAGGCGCCCAAGGCCACGCGCCGATAAAGCCAAAGCGCATAGGCTGCCGACAGGATAACCCCAGAGGTTGCGACGGCCGCAACCCAGGTATTGACCTGGAATATCCCCATCAAAACCAGAAATTCACCGACAAAACCCGAGGTTCCCGGCAAGCCCACATTGGCCATCGTGAAGAACATGAACACCAGCGCATAGGCAGGCATGCGGTTTACAAGCCCACCATAGGCATCAATCTCGCGTGTGTGCATGCGGTCATAGATGACGCCCACGCACAGGAACAACGCCCCAGAAATGAAGCCGTGCGACAACATCTGGAAGATCGCCCCATCGACCCCTTGCTGATTGGCAGCAAAGATCCCCATGGTGACGTAGCCCATATGTGCGACCGACGAATAGGCGATGAGCTTTTTCATATCCGATTGCGCCAAGGCCACCAGCGACGTGTACACAATTGCGATCGCCGACATCCAGAAAACGGTTGAGGACATCACCTGTGATCCCACCGGGAACATGGGCAAGGAAAAGCGCAAAAATCCGTATCCGCCCATCTTCAGCAGAATTGCCGCCAGAACGACTGACCCCGCAGTCGGGGCTTGAACGTGGGCATCGGGAAGCCAGGTGTGGACGGGCCACATCGGCATCTTCACAGCAAAGCTTGCAAAGAACGCCAGGAACAGAAGAGTCTGAAGCCCGCCTGTGATGGTCAAGCCCAACACGGCAACCGGTTCAGACGAAAACTCGAACGCCATCAACGTCGGGATATCTGTCGTGCCCGAGGCGTAATACATGGCCATCATGGCCACCAGCATCAACACAGATCCAAGGAAGGTATAGAGGAAGAACTTGAATGACGCGTAGATGCGATTTGCGCCGCCCCA
>CANHLE010000144.1 GCA_947461435.1 Paracoccaceae bacterium
GGACAATTGGACCCTGCCCGAGGTGCCGCTGGGCGAAACGGCAGAACGCTACGATCTTGAGATATTCCACCCATCTGGCGCGCTACTGCGCAGCGTCACTGGTCTGGTGGAGCCGCAATTCATCTACACGGCCGCGATGATTGCGGCTGATCTTGCGGGTGCGACCCCAAGCCTGACCGTGCGGGTGTGCCAGATCGGCCGCCTTGGCCATGGCGCCTTTGCCGAAGTGACCCATCAACTCTGACCCCCCCAGCTTTAGAAAGGATCCGTTCATGACTGATCGAGAAGACGCCATTATGGCCTGTTGTCAGGCGGGGCTGTCGGTCAACCAAACCGCGCGCGAGTTGCGGCTAACCCCGGGCCAAGTGACAGCGGTGCGCAAGCGCCTGTCGTTGACCTTCGCCAAGGGCCAGCCGTGCGAGGCCAATCTGCCCGCCGATTACCGCAGCGCCATTGCCGACATGCGCCCGATGGAAGCGGTGGAATACCTTAGCCACCTTCTGGATCAGCTGCTGTGGCACGGGCTTGAGCACGGGCTTGAGCCGATTGCAGGCTGCCGCCTGACCTATAAGCAAGCGCAGCTGACCTATTTTTTGCACCACTGCCCGGGGCGGTCGGTAGCGCCAGAGCAGATCATGCACGCGCTCTACTCAGACCGCGCGGCGGGTGACATGCCAACGCTGACCACGCTGAACATCTTTGCCAGCAAGGTGCGCGCGAAACTCGCCCCCCATGCCACAATTCGGCGCGACCAGCTTGGACTGTCGCTGCACCTCGCGCCCGGCGTCAGCCTCGACTGGACACGCGGCATCAAGGCAGCACCGCATCAGACGGCCAAGCGGGCAAGTCGAGAGGGCGCGTGAAAACCGTTGCAGGGACAATAGGCAACTCAAAGGCGACAGGCATTGGCATCTGCAAAACTGCGCAGACCTGGTGACATCGTCAAAAGACCACGGAGCATCAAGATGACACAACAGCCCCCCCTGCTGCAGGAGATCGGTCAGACCTTGCGAGAAAATGGCCTGACGGCTGCGATCACCGCACTGATTGGCGGCAGCCTTGCAATTGCCGCAGCGGTTACGCGCAAGGCCTTCACCAACGAGGCCATGCTGGACCGGCTTGAGCGAGAACTGCACCTCGAACGAGAGCGCACCGACAAGCAACGCGCCGAAGATCGCAAGGCCGATGCAGACCGCCTTGAACGCATCGAGACCGACATCCGCGCCATGCGGGATGTGATGTTTGAGGCCTTCCAGCGCGGGCGCACCGACTGACGCGCGCCCAAGACCACCACTGAATCTGTCCCCACCCGCCCCCGAGGCGGGTTTTGCATTTCTGGAGATCCACCATGCCGACCACGACCTATGCCCATTTCCGCGACGTGCCTGAATCCGCTTGGCGCTGGCCCAGCTTTTCCCCGGCCGAGATCGCCTGCCGCGGCACCGGCGCGATCAAGATCAACACCGAAGCGATGGACAAGCTGCAGTCCTTGCGCAACCGCCTCGGCAAGCCGCTGATCATCCGCTCGGGTTATCGCAGCCAGAGCCACAACCGCGCCGTCGGTGGGGCACCGGCCTCGAAGCACATGCAGGGCACCGCGTTTGATATTGCCATGTCGAACCACGATCCGGTGGCTTTCGTCGAGGCCGCACGCGCGATCGGGTTCCTCGGCTTCGGCACCTATCCTCGGTCTGGCTTCATGCACATCGACCTCGGGCCAGCGCGGTCCTGGGGCGAACCATTCGCTCCTCGTGCCACGCCCTTTGTGCCGGAAACCCAGCCCGCCCGCGAAGTCCTGGCCGACAGCCGCACCCTGAAAGGTGGCGGGGCGGCAGGCATCGCGACCGTCGGTGCCGCCGGTGTCGAAGTCGCGCAAGACGTCCTTGCGGAAACTCAATCCGCGATCCTGCCCCTGGTACCCTATCTCGACACCTTGCGCTGGGTGTTCATCGCCGTGGCGCTGATCGGCATCGCCGTCGCAATCCATGCCAGGATCGATGACTGGAAAAGGGGCCAGCGATGATGGGCTGGATCACCGCCCTCCTTGCCAACGGCCCGGCGCGCAATGCGCTGGGCCTGCTACTCGCCACTCTCACCATCGCCCTGTTCCTACTGAACGTCCGCCGCGCCGGTGAACGCGCCGGGCGGCTGGCCGAGCACCTTTCATCATCGGAGAGAACATATGAAATCCAACGCCAGATGCTGGACGGCGCCAGCCGCCGCCCCGCTGATCGCGATGCTTTGGCTCAGCGCATGCGCGATGGGGGGTTCTGATCGACCGGGGCAGGTCTGTCCGCCGGTAGTGGAATACTCGACCACAGATCAGGCGCGTGCAGCTGGTGAGTTGGATGCGTTGTCAGACGGCTCGACGGTCGTGCGGATGCTTAGTGATTACGCCGCCTTGCGCGATCAGGCGCGGTCTTGCGGTTGATGACCGCGCCCGGCTTCACTCGAACCACCGCCGTTAAGCCAAGTTTATTCAGGCAAGCCCTTGACGCCGAGGGTGTTATAGCTGTCACCTGCGACAGTTCGATGCTGCAGAATGTTGCTATGGGCGATTGATATGACAGACATTACAGACTGGACGAAGGCGGGCAGTTTCTCCGCGGGCCGCGATCCGCTCGGGTTTCAGGCTGCGTCCGTAAGACTTTACACCTCGCTTGTTCCAGGAATAACAAACGTGACCAATCGGCTTCGGTACTACTCATTCTATTGTTGGGTAGTGTGGCAATTTGAGCAAATCCATCACACGACCAAAGAGGATAAGTGGATAGAGTTCATCCGACGCTGTGAAGCGGCCTTAGCGTTGGCTTGCCAGATCGGAGATTCTGCAAATGCCACTGGAATGGCCGGTTCGGAGTGGTGGCGCAACGACGTGGCCGACACATCAAAGAACACTTTTGACCTTATCAAGCCAACAAACAGGCCTGGTGAAGATGGTCAGTATCTGAAGGCGAAGTACGGCAATTTCGGCCAATTTTACACAGCAAGCATGCTGGAAATGGGGTTTATCGATAACGTCTCCGCCCGCGTTTATGGCGTGACGAACACAGCTGGAAAATCGCTCGCTGTCGCCGTTCAGGACGAACATCCGGAGGCCTGCGCACTTATTCTGAAAGCCGTGAAGTCAGGTCAAATTTCTCGGTCAGACTGCAAGGCAATTTCTGAGGAACTTCACCCTTCTTACCTTGATCCTTCCAGTCAAGAAGCGCGATTGCTTAATGTGTTTTTACAAGGTGGTCGAGCTGATGATCCGACCGCTGCCGCGAGGAGGATCTCGCTTCGCAATGTGTTGGCGGTAGTTTCCGATTCAAAGGGTGAATTTGATTTGCGCCGTGAACTTTACGTGCAGTCTGGAACGCTTGGAGTCTCGTCCAAAGGCAGCGAAAACCTGACAAGATGGCGCGCCTATTTTCTGAATGAATTTTGTCATATCGCACTCGAGATATGGCTCAATGCCATCGTTGGGCTGTCCAACGATGGCATTGAGCCAACCTCTGTTGAATCACTAGTAGCCACCCTCGCGGCGCTCGCAGTGGCTGATGAGACAGCTTCTACGGAGGCCCTAGCCGAGCGCTATGCCTTGGAGGAGCTGGGGGAGGAACATAATCTCGGGGCAGAGTTGCTTGCAGTGGCGTCAGTTAAGGCGAAACCCGAGGCTTCGGCCGTAATGGGGAGCACCAGACTTATCCTGTCGCTTTGGATTCGCTGGAGAGGAAATGCATTGATTCGCCAAGAACTGCTCAAGGAAACCGTAGAGGGCCGGTCGGTCGAAGGAGTCTTCCGGTTTCTCGATTTACATTCGGCGGCGAATGCTAGGCTCACGATCGCCAAGCTGACGAAAAAGTTCGTGGTATCGAACCATCTGATGATTGCCGGTCAGAAGTTGGCGACTGGAGGGCGATTCACTTACCGCTTCACGCTTGACGACGGATGCCTAGTGGATGGCAAGTTTGGCGAATATACCTATACGCAGCCGAGAATTGAAAATTTGCTTACTTTCGCGCGCGATGCTCATTTAGTTGACCGAAAATCGGGGACCATTTCCACTGACGGCGTGAAATTCCTCAATGCCGCATAGTCTCTTCGATGACTTCAAAGAGGGCGGATTTCACAGCTCCATCCTATCGACTTTTAGCGTCGATCCTGCCTTTTATGATGCGAGCTTGCAACTGAGGCTACGTGCACAAGGATGTCAAAATAACATACTGCTCGCGGATGCGTCTATGTTGGAGCAGTCGCTAGAGGCGATCCCCGATGCTTTCGCAAACGCCGGTCGGAAATATCTAGTGGTGCCGATCACAACCACATCGTGCTTTCACCCGAAATTGGCCTTGCGGTATGGCAAATCGAAGGCCCGACTGATTGTTGGATCCGCGAACGTGACGTCCGCGGGCTGGGCAGGCAATCTCGAGCTGGTCTCAACGCTATCGTGGCATGCGCGGGATGAGGACGAAGATGGAAGAATTCATCGGAAGCTCTTCGTCAGGGCACATCGATGGCTGTCGGAGTTGATTGGTTCCGCCTCTGACCACAAGGTCAGCTATAAGCTCGAGTTGATGCGTAACCAATCCCCTTGGATCGACGATGTTGGGCTGGAGGGTGACATCGCATTCACAATGTCGGACGGTTCTCAGATCGACCTTTTGTTATCCAACCCGTCGAATGCGACCGGACTCGCTGACAGAATGCTCAAGCTGGTCGATGAGCCTGTTGAGAGGCTGACGATTATCTCCCCTTATTGGGATACCCAACTTTCCGCCTTGAAACGACTAAATGTAGCGGTCGGCGAGCCGAAGCTGCACATCTTTCTTTCACAGAACGCCGAAAATCCTTCTCGATCATCGACATTTCCCGTTGATGCCATCGGAAAACTGGCGCTCAAATTTCACCCGATTAGGGCGACAGATAAAACCGACGACCGTTTCCTGCACGCGAAAATGTTTCTCTTTCATGGCAGAGATCACGACTTCCTGTTCATCGGAAGCGCAAACTGCACTGTCGCTGCCCTAGGGGTGCCTGGCAAAGCAGGCGTAAATCACGAATGCCTCCTATTCCGAAAACTCCCACGTGGACATGTCGAGAAGAACTTGAGTCTCTCCTACAAATCCCAGATTTCGGTTGCCGACATTGCAGTACCTCTCGGCAAGTCCGAAACTGCTTCCAAGACGGAGACGTTCTTGGCGGGGTCAGTCGAGCGGCGCGCACGAAGATTGGTCTGGTCACGCAGTCCAAATGTTCCAGAAGTTGTAGCGTCGATACAGGTGGACGGACGGCACTTCCCGCTGGCACAACGAGCGGACGGATTGTGGATCGCTGATACTGGTGAGGAGAAGCTCGACTCGAATATCGCGCGCATTTGTTTGGTTGACGGAAGGATCAGTCGACCAATGATCATCGCCAATCCTGAAGAACTGATGCGCTTTGCGCCCTTTCCGGTCGCAGACTCTATCAGAAAGAAGCTCGATGCAGTGCTCTGTGGCGGCACCGACCTCATTGAGCTTGCAAAAGACATTCACCTCCTGCTGGAAGACGATGTTCAGAGCGTACATGCGATAGACAGGGCTCGCGCTGCTGGAGGGAAAAGCGGAACACCACATATTGCCGGACAGGATTTCGCCACGTCTGAAGAGTTCAGGAACGCGATCAATCTGCGCGCGAGCATGAAGTCAGCCGGGCTTGCTCATGGCGACAATCCGGCTCTTCAAGCACTTCTGCAGATTGTCCTGCGTGGGATGGTAAATGTTGAGTCGATCGACAGAATTGATGCCGATGACATTGCAAGGGCAAGAGGGCACGAGCTTGGGGAGGATCAGGATGACATCGGACAATCAGATGACCTGGCCTCCCCACTTCGCCCCATACCTGGAAAACAGACGGGGCCTGAGATGGTTTCCGTCATAGAGTTTGAGCGCAATCAAGCAGCTCTCTTGCGCGGGATCGGAAAGTTTCAGGGCTTTTTGGGGAAGGCGAAGGAATCGGAGGCGGCGCTCGACCTAAACTTCGTCACCCGATCGCTGTTCATGCTTTATCTGATGCTACACGGCTGTACCAAGCGGTACATCATCCAAGATGGCGAAGAAGCGGTTCTCATCCCCTTTGCCGGTGATCCAGGCGAGGTTTCCCAGGATAGCTTTTTATTTGTTGCGGCTCAATCGATCGCGGCGATTTGGGGACCAAATTTTATGCGAAGTCTGATCCGCCGGTTGAAGTTCACGGTAGAGGCCGACGCGTTGCCAATCCAGATCACGACACTCACGATCATGTCTCGCTGGGTTTTGGCGGCCATCTTGTCAGAGGTCCGCATCGCAAAGAACCACAAGTCGCTCCTAGACATACTTGAAAAACAGGTGCCGAGCCTCTTCGCAGCTACCAAAGTGTTCCCCGAACTCGGTCAGCAGGAACTGCTGGAAACGATCAAGCAGATGGAGTCGAATTTGCACATGGATTCTTTGCAGGCAGCGAGAATCAGAGCCACACTTGTCGAACTTGGCCGTGAAGGGTGGTAGTTGCGACGGTTGGTGAACAGTTGTGTGACTTCTCACATGGCCGTCGGCACCCGAGGCGCCGCGCGCAATAGAGGACAGTCTCCCAGTCAGGTGGGGCATCAGCACTGCAAGGCTTGCCGCGTCGATGATCTTCGGGAGCAATCTGGGTCCACCTGCGCGATCAAGTGCTCGTCGATGGGGGGCCTCGCAAAACGTTGACCAGGCGTTGACAAGAATTTGGAATGACAAAAGCCGAGCGTAATGCTCGGCTTTGAAGTCTTTGATAAGCTTGGATATTGTTGGTTGCGGGGGCAGGATTTGAACCTGCGGCCTTCAGGTTATGAGCCTGACGAGCTACCGGGCTGCTCCACCCCGCGACGGTTCGTATTTTTA
>CANHLE010000145.1 GCA_947461435.1 Paracoccaceae bacterium
ACCGAGCGCTGCACCTGGTCGGCGGAGGCTGCGATCACCTGTGTGCGCTTGGCCCATGCGCCGGGGTACCGGGTGCAGACGCTGGTCTGAGACGGCGGTCTGAGACGGCGGTCTGAGACGGCGAAAATTGAGTGTGCTCAATTAACCATTGATATCCTTGAGGTTTGATGCGGTGCGACGCCCAGATGTGCAGCGCAATCGTGCGGCCAAAAGGTAAAGGCGCAGTCAGGCAAGCGCGCGGTCATTTCTGCGCAAAGACGCGCTGCACCGAACGGATCAGGCGGCGATAGGCCTTGGAGGTGCGGCGGCGCAGGTGAAGGGCGGCAAAGATCGGCTGATCAATGGCGGGCACATCTTCGACATAAAAGAAGCCGCCCGTGGCCACCAGTTCTGCGGCGCGGTCGGCCATGACGAAGCCGGTGCCGCCCAGTTGTTCCAGCAAGGTTGAGATGATGGCGCTTTGCCCGACCGACAGGGGCGCGCCCAGAAATTCGGGCAGAACTTCGCGGTGGGCCTGTTCGAAGGCCGGCGAGATATGGGCGTTGATAAAGCTGTCCCGGCGGATGGCCGCGCGGGTTTTGGCCACCGAAGAGACCAGCCGATAGGGAATTTCGCCGACCGACACGAAATGCAGATCGGGATGGGGTTTTGGTGAGAACATCACCGCCACGTCTTGCGCGCCAGAGATGATATCCAGGCACATCTGTGCGGAATAGTCTGGTTCGAAGTAGAAGGCGGTTTGCGCAAAGGATTTGCGAAACTCTGCGATCAATTCGCCAATATGGGCCGCGGCCAGATCGTTTTGAATGCCAATGCGAAAGGTAAGGGCCGCCTCGCCCGAGGGGGCGACGGCCCGCAGCGCCTCGTTCCATTCCTGGCGCAGCATCCGCGCGTGGGTTTCAAAGCGCAGACCTTCGGTGGTCAGATCGGTTCCGGCGCGCGAGCGGTTGAACAGGCGGGTGCCCAGCGCCCCCTCAAGGGCCTGAATTCGGGCCGAAACGGTGGATTGGGTGACATCAAGCCGTTCGGCCGTTTTGTGAAAACTGCGGGTTTCGATCAAGTCGAGAAAGGTTTCCAGAAGCTCTACTTGCATCGATGGCCCTGCCGCTGTGTGATCGGGTTTTCCGATCAATAGCCGCTTGATTGCCGAATTGAAAGTGGGGCGGATTGCGGGGATACTTCGCCCAAGAAAAGGGAGAAGACCATGAGCGATTTGCCCACCCATGCACGGGTTGTGATCATCGGCGGGGGGGCTGTTGGCGCATCGAGCCTGTATCATCTGTGCAAGGCAGGCTGGACCGACTGCGTTTTGCTGGAAAAAAACGAGTTGACGGCGGGTTCCACTTGGCATGCGGCGGGCAATGTGCCGACCTTCAGTTCCAGCTGGTCGATCATGAACATGCAGCGCTATTCGGCGGAGCTGTACCGCGGTCTGGGCGCGGAAGTTGACTATCCGATGAATTACAACGTCACCGGGTCGGTGCGGCTGGGCCACACGCGCGAGCGGTTGCAGGAATTTCAACGCGTGGTCGGCATGGGGCGTTATCAGGGGATGGATCTGAACATCCTGACCCCGGACGAGATCAAATCGGTTTATCCTTTTGTGGAAACCCATGGGCTGTCGGGCGCGCTGCACGACCCCTATGACGGCGATATTGACCCCGCGCAGTTGACGCAGGCACTTGCCAAGGGCGCGCGACAGATGGGCGCAAGGATTGAACGGTTTTGCCCGGCCACGGGCGTGCGGCGGGAGGGCGACGAATGGGTGATCAGCACCCCCAAGGGCGAGATCCGCTGTGAAATCGTGGTCAATGCGGCGGGGTATTACGCGCGGCAGGTGGGCAAATGGTTCGGGCGCGATTTGCCGATGATGGTGATGAGCCATCAGTACATGCTGTTCGACACCATCCCCGAATTGGAAGGCTGGACCCAGAGTGTGGGCCACAAGTTGCCGCTGCTGCGCGATGTGGATTCCAGCTATTATCTGCGGCAGGAAAAGAACGGGTTCAACCTTGGCCCCTATGAAGGCAACTGCAAGGCCCATTGGGTCAGCAAGGATGATCCTTTCCCTGATGATTTCAGTTTTCAGCTGTTCCCCGATGATCTGGAGCGGCTGGAATGGCATATCAATGACGCCATGGCGCGGGTGCCGTTGCTGGCCAAGGCCGGATTGTCCAAGGTGATCAACGGGCCGATCCCGTATACGCCCGATGGCAACCCGTTGATCGGCCCGATGCCGGGCGTGCCCAATGCCTTTGAGGCCTGCGTGTTCACCTTTGGCATTTGTCAGGCCGGCGGGGCGGGCAAGGTTCTGGCGGAATGGGTGACGCAAGGGGCGACGGAATGGGACATGTGGTCGTGCGATCCGCGGCGGTTCACCGGGTTTGAAGACCCGGACTATTGTGTGAAAAAGGGCATGGAAGTGTATGGGCATGAATATGCCATTCACTTCCCGCACCATTCCTGGCCCGAGGGGCGCGACAAGAAGCAGTCGGCGGTTCACGCCCAGACCAAGGCGTTGGGGGCGGTTTATGCGCCCTATAACGGCTGGGAGCGGGCGGCATGGTATGCGCGGCCGGGCGATGATCTGTCGGAAGAGGCGCAGCGCACCTGGGACCGTGAGGGCCCCTGGTTTGGCGCTGTGCGCGAAGAGGCGCAGGCCGTGCGCGATGCGGCCGGCATTCTGGATTTGCCCGGGTTCAGCCGGTTCGTGATCACCGGGACCGGCGCGGCCGAATGGCTGGGCCGTCAGATCACCGGCAAGGTGCCGAGCGTCGGGCGGTTGGGGCTGGCCTATTTCTCGGATGATATGGGCCGGATCGTGACCGAAATGTCGGTGGCGCGGATTGCCGAGGACGAGTTGGTTCTGATCACGGCCGCCACGGCGCAGGGCCATGACCGCGAATGGCTGCTGCGGCATCTGGACGCCGGGCTGAGCCTGACCGATCACACCGATGCCTGGTCGACCCAGATTCTGACAGGCCCCAAATCGCGTGCCATTCTGGCCGAGGTGGCGCAGGCCGATCTGACAAAAGGGTGGCTGACCCATCAGATGGGGCGGATCGCGGGGGCCGAGGTTTGGCTGTGCCGGGTGTCGTTCGCGGGCGAGTTGGGCTGGGAAATCCATTCCAAGCGCGCAGACACCGAAGCGGTCTGGGGCGCGGTAATGCGGGCGGGGCAGGGCCACGGGCTGCGTCCCTTCGGCATGTTCGCGCTGAATTCCTTGCGGGTCGAAAAGGGATACCGCGCGTGGAAGGGTGATCTTTCAACCGATTACACGGTGTTGCAGGGCGGGCTTGACCGGTTTGTCGATTGGGCCAAGCCTGCGTTTCGCGGCAAGGCGGCGCTGGAAGCGGAAAAGCAGCGCGGCGTGACCAAGCGGTTTTGCACCTTGGTGATCGAGGCGGGCGAGCAGGACCCGCCCTATATGTCGACCATCTGGCACAACGGAAAGATCGTGGGCGAATTGACCAGCGGTTATTTCGGGCATCGCACGCAAAAGGTGATCGGATTGGGCATGCTGTCGAGCGCGGTGAATGTGCCCGGAACGGCGGTTGAGGTTGAAATCTTTGGCACCCGTTACCCGGCGATGGTGATGGAGGATGCGCCTTTGTGGGATCCCAAGAACGAGCGGATCCGCGCATGACCGCGCTTCCCGCCACGATGCAGGCTGTGCAACTGACCCGCCACGGCGGGCCAGAGGCGCTGCTGTGGCGCGAGGATATCGCGGTGCCGCGCCCGGCAGAGGGCGAGGTTTTGGTGCGGGTTCTGGCCGCAGGCGTGAACATGACCGACATCAACACGCGCATCGGCTGGTATGGCGGCGAGGGGCGCGCGGCAGCTTGGGCCGGAGAGATGGCCTTTCCGCGCATTCAGGGATCTGACCTGTGCGGCCGCATCGTGGCCTTGGGGGCGGGGGTTTCGGGGTTGACCCTTGGCGCGCGGGTGATTTGCCCGACCAATCAACCCGAGCCGACGGCGGATAACCCGATTGCCTTTGTCTCGATCGGTTCAGAGTTTGACGGCGCCTTTGCCCAATATTGTCTGGTCAAGGCCCGGCATCTGCATGATGTCAGCGCCTCCAAGCTGTCGGACATTGAAATTGGGGCGATGCCTTGTGCCTATGGCACGGCGCATAACCTGCTGTCGCGGGCCGAGGTGGCCGTGGGCGAGCGGGTTTTGGTGACGGGCGCCTCGGGCGGCGTGGGGCTGGCGGCGGTGCAACTGGCGCTGCTGCGCGGCGCAGAGGTGACGGGGCAGTGCAGCCTGTCAAAATCGGCCGAACTGCGGGCGATGGGCGCGCAGATCTTGGCCCGCGAGACAGAGCCCCGCCCCAAATGCTTTGACGTGGTGATTGATGTTGTGGGGGGCGATTTGTGGCAAACGCGGCTGGATGCGCTGCGCCCCGGGGGGCGTTATGCCACCAGCGGCGCGGTGGCCGGGCCGATGGTGCGCGGCGATCTGCGCCGGATTTATCTGAATGATCTGACCATTCACGGCGCCACCCACCAGTCGCGCGAAGTTTTTGCGGGCCTTGTGACCATCATCAACACCGCGCGCATTCGCCCGGTGGTGGGCCAAACCTATCCCTTGCGGGACATCGCGCGGGCGCAGGCCGATCTGGCCGCCGGGCGCTTTGCCGGCAAACTTGTTCTTATACCAACGGAGACCAGCCTATGACGATCCCAGCCAAAGCCCGTGCCGTCATCATCGGGGGCGGCGTTTCGGGCTGTTCGGTGGCCTATCATCTGGCCAAGATGGGGTGGACCGATGTTGTCTTGCTGGAACGCAAGCAACTGACCAGCGGCACCACCTGGCATGCAGCAGGTCTGATCGGGCAGTTGCGCGGATCGGCCAACATGACCCGTCTGGCCAAATATTCGGCGGATTTGTACGTTAAGCTGGCGGCAGAGACCGGGGTTGAAACGGGCATGCGGCAGGTCGGATCCATCTCGGTGGCGCTGACCGAACATCGGCATGAGGAATTGCTGCGTCAGGCGACGGTGGCGCGGATTTTCGATGTGGATGTGACGGAAATCTCGCCCAGCGAGGTCAAGGCGATGTATCCGCATCTGAATGTGTCGGATGTGGTGGGCGCGGTGCATTTGCCGCTGGATGGGCAATGCGATCCGGCCAATATTGCCATGGCCTTGGCCAAGGGCGCGCGGCAGCGCGGCGCACAGATTTTTGAACATACCAAGGTGACGGCGGTGACGCGCGCCAATGGCCGGGTGACGGGGGTGGATTACATCGGCCGCGACGGCGAGCCGGGGCATATCGCGGCGGATGTGGTGGTGAACTGCGGCGGCATGTGGGGCCGGGATCTGGCGGCGCAATCGGGGGTGACCTTGCCGCTGCATGCCTGCGAGCATTTCTATCTGATCACCGAACCGGTGGAAGGTTTGGGGCATTTGCCGGTTCTGCGGGTGCCCGATGAATGTGCCTATTACAAATCGGATGCGGGCAAGATGATGATCGGGGCCTTTGAGCCCAAGGCCAAGCCTTGGGGCATGGCCGGGATCCGCGAGGATTTCATGTTTGACACCTTGCCCGAGGATTGGGACCATTTCCAGCCGATCCTTGAAGCGGCGATGGAGCGGATGCCCCTGTTCCAGACGGCGGGGATTCACACGTTCTTCAACGGACCGGAAAGTTTCACGCCCGATGACCGCTATTATCTGGGCGAGGCGCCGGAACTGGGCGGCTATTGGGTTGCGGCCGGCTATAACTCGGTCGGGATCGCGGGATCGGGCGGGGCCGGGATGGCGCTGGCCCATTGGATCGTGGAGGGCGAAGCGCCTTTTGATCTGTGGGAAGTCGATATTCGCCGGGCCCAGCCATTCCAGCGCAACCGCAGCTATTTGAAAGAGCGGGTCAGCGAGACCTTGGGTCTTTTGTATGCCGATCACTTTCCCTATCGGCAGATGGAAACCTCGCGCGGGGTGCGGCGCACGCCGCTGCATGAGCATCTGAAGGCGCGCGGCGCGGTGTTTGGCGAAGTGGCCGGATGGGAGCGGGCGAACTGGTTTGCAAACCCGGGGCAGGAGCGGGAGTACCACTATTCCTGGAAGCGGCAGAACTGGTTTGAGAACCAGAAGGCCGAGC
This sequence comes from Paracoccaceae bacterium, assembly GCA_947461435.1. Classification (GTDB taxonomy): domain Bacteria; phylum Pseudomonadota; class Alphaproteobacteria; order Rhodobacterales; family Rhodobacteraceae; genus CAIYZT01. The sequence continues at coordinate 6,106 of CANHLE010000145.1, forward strand.
ATATGGCGGTGCGCACGGGGTTGGGATTTTTCGACATGACCTCGTTCGGGAAGATCCGGGTGGAGGGGCGCGATGCCTGCGCTTATCTGAACCGGATTTCCTCGGCGCAGATGGACGTCGAGGTAGGCAAGATTGTCTATACGATGTTGCTGAACGAACGCGGCGGCATCGAGGCGGATCTGACCGTGACGCGGCTGTCGGAAACCGCCTATCTGCTGGTGGTGCCGGGCGCGACGCTGCAGCGCAATCTGGCGTGGATGCGGGCGCATCTGGGCGATGATTTTGCCGTGATCACGGATATGACGGCGGCGGAATCGGTGCTGTGCGTGATGGGCCCGCGCGCGCGGGAGCTGATGGCGCGGGTATCGCCCCATGATTTCAGCAATGCCGGCCATCCCTTTGGCATGGCCCGCGAGATCGAGATTGGCATGGGGATCGCGCGGGCGCACCGCGTGACCTATGTGGGCGAACTGGGCTGGGAGATCTATGCCAGTTCTGACCAAACCGCGCATGTCTTTGAAGCGCTGGAGACGGCGGGGGCCGATCTGGGGCTGAAGCTGTGCGGTCTTCACACGCTTGATTCCTGCCGGATCGAAAAGGCCTATCGCCAT
>CANHLE010000146.1 GCA_947461435.1 Paracoccaceae bacterium
AGCATCAGCAGGCTGACCACGAATTGCGGGGCCGAGACGGTGACAAAGGAGGTCATCATCAAAGCCTGATCGGCAAAGCGGTCGCGGCGCAGGGCCGCAACGATGCCCATGGTCAGCCCGATGGCCAATTCGCAAAAGATCGCCGCCACCATCAGCAGCAAGGTGGCCGGAAGCCGCGAGGCGATCAGAACCGAGACTTCGGATTTCTGCAGATAGCTGCGTCCCAGATCGCCTTGGACCAATCCGCCCAGATAGCGCGCATACTGAACCAGAAACGGCCGATCGAGCCCCAGTTCATGGCGGATGCTTTCCACCGTGGCCGCGCTGGCCGAGCGGCCGGCGATCTGGCGGACCGGGTCTGCGGGCAGCACAAACAGCAAGAAGAAGGTGATGAAGCTGACCCCCAGCAGGATCAGGGCCGATTGGATCAGGCGGCGCAGGATATAGGCGGGCATCAGTGGCGCCCCCTTTGGGTGGGATCCAGCACGTCGCGCAGCGCATCGCCCACCAGATTGAAGGCCAGCGCCAAAAGGATGATCGCCGCGCCGGGAAGAAAGACAAGCCAGGGTGCCGATTGGAAATAGGTCTGGTTTTCGAAGATGATATTGCCCCATGACGCCGTGGGCGGCTGCACGCCGACCCCAAGGAACGACAAGGTCGCCTCCAGCAGGACGGTGGTCGAAATGCCCAAGGTGCCCCAGACGATGATGGTGGGCACCAGATGCGGCAGGATGTGTTTGAACAGGATACGGCCCGTGCCCGCGCCCAAGGTCCGCTCGGCCGCGATGAAATCGCGCGTGGCAAGCGATGTGGTTTCGGTATAGATCACGCGGGCGGTTTGCACCCAGTTCACGAGCGCAATGACAAGCGCCACGATCCACAGCGAGGGCGAGAAGATCGCCGCAAGGCAGATGGCCAAAAGCAGCGCCGGGAAGGCCATCATCAGATCGGTAAAGCGCATCAGCGCCGCGCCGATCCAACCGCGGAAATAGCCGGCGGTGATGCCAACCAGCGTGCCGATCAGCAAAGACAGGCCATTGGCCACGATCCCGATGATCAACGAGGTGCGCGCGCCGTACAGGATGCGCGAGAACAGATCGCGGCCCAAAAGATCGGTGCCCATCAGATAGGCTCCGCCCGGCGGCAAGGGGGAACCTTCGATGGTCAGGCCATCGAAATTCTGTTGATCGGGGGCAAAGGGCGCGATCCACGGGGCGCCGAGCGCGCCGCCCAGCACCAAAACGATCAGCACAAGGCCCAGCACCGCCAGTTTGCGCGACAACAGACGGCCAAGGGCGCCCTGCGGCGCGGACTTAGCGGCGGAAGCGTAGGTCAAGGCTGGCCCCCGATGACTGGCGTGCAACAAACCGCAGGGCGGCATCTTCAAAGCTCATCTTCCACTCTGCGGCATATCTGCGCAACTGGTCATAACACTCTTCCTCGGTTCCGCCTTTGGCGGCCAAGATCATCATCGCGCGCACCACGGCGGGGCGCGCCTCAAGGCGGCGGTGCAGTTCGGCCACTTCGGCCGCCAGCGCGCGGCGGCGATCAAAGGACGCGCGCGCGATCAGCAAGGCAGAATACACGCCTGCCCCCGACACGGGTTTGAGCAGTTGCGCATCGGCCCCGATGGTCATGGTCCATTCGATGCGACCCGGCGCTTCGGACCCGATCAGGGCGATCAGCGGCATGGGGGCCGATCCGGGTTCCCACGGAAACTGGGCGTCATAGCCCATATCGGCATCAAAAAAGACAAAATCGGCGGTGCGGGCGCGGGGCGTCAGTTCGGGCCAGGCCTCTTCCACCTCAAGGCCGATGACCTTCAATTGGCGCGTCAGGGCCAGCAAATTGGCATGGGGGCGGTGCAACACCACAGCGCGGGCACCGCCAAGGGGGGACATGCGGATTGTTTGTTTCATGGTTCGGACATGTAAAATGGAAGCGGCGGGGGCATGAACGTGCCGCTTAGGAACGGATCCCCCGGAAATTCTGCAATGCTGTGCAGCACCTCGAACGCGCCTTGGCGGACCTGCGCGATGTGAACGGGAAGGTTGGTGTGATGCGTGACAGGGCTGATCGGCCCCGGACTGGATTCCAAAAGCGCGGTTACGGGCCAGTTTTCCGATCCGGGCCCGGCGAGCGCCAAAAGGCGGGCCAGTTCGATCACCGACATATGGGCGGCCATTTCAATGGACGAGACAAAGGGGCCCGCGGGCGCATCGGCCCGGCCCCGGAAATAGGGCCCCACAGAGATCAGACCTTCGGCCGCATCGACCAGAAATGGCAATTCGCTTTCGTTCAAGTTGCACGACAAGACAGGGCACCGGTCAGGCGCAAACGCGGGATCTTCGTTGCCAAGTGCCCGATAGGACCGCAGAAACGCAAAGGACGAAGCCCCTACGAGGGAATTCAGCACGAAATCCGGGCGGGTGGCGCGAATTTCATCGATTATTCGGCCAACATCCTGCTCACCAAGGGGTAAGTTGCGTTCGGCCACGATCTGCCCCCCGGCGCGTGTCACTCTCAACCGGGCGAGCCTGTTGATTTCCCAGCCCCAGATATAGTTTGATCCGGTCAGATAGACCCGTTTGCCCAGACGGGGCAGCGCCCAGTCCATCAGGGGCAAAAGGTGATGGGACTGGCAGGCATGGGTATAGATCACATGATCAGAGGATTCGAAGCCTTCGTAGGGCCGGGCGAACCACAGCGTGCCCCCAAGTTTTTCTAGGCTGGGGATGACTTCCTTGCGGCTAATGGACGTGGTGCAGCCTATGATATGACGGGCCGAGGTTTCGCGCAGAATGGACTCGCACAGCGGGGCATATGCATCGGCAATTGCCGCCGGATCGCGCATCACGGCAAAGAATTTCAGGGGCATCTCTGGGTCGGCGTTGACCGCATCAATTGCGGCCAAGGCCCCGGCAAACGACGCCTGAGCGATAAACTGGTAGCCGCCTCTCCGGGAATATGTCGCGCTCATGTTAGGGTCCTGCGCGGTGTGCGCAACGTCTCCCGTACCGGAAAACAGCAGGCCCAATTCAACAGTGCGTTTCAACCCTTGCCCCAAATCAGAACGCCCCGCACTGGACCGTCTTGCGACAATATCCAATCAGCGAGGCGCAATTGCCGTTCGACACGATGTAGTTAATCAAAAAACGATGACCGAGTGCCGATCTTTGGTCAATCAGCTTTGTTGATTGATCGCGCGGTCGGCCTCTCATGCCTATATTTCAAGCATGAAGCGTCGATTTAGATGATTTTGCAAGCATAATATGTTTGGCCTGCCCCCTGTGGCCAAAGGCGGGTTTCCCCATGCCCTTGGCCAAAGGGCGGCGTTATCCGCATTTGCTGTGGCCGCAGTCGCTGCAGGTCATGCAGCCTTCCTTCATCTGCAGGGCGAAAGAGCCGCAGGACGGGCAGGCCTTGCCCTTGGGCGTCTCGCCGACGGCAATCGCCTCGGCTTTGGGGTCGGCCTTCAGACCCATGCCTTCGCCTTCGATAAAGCCGATGGCGATCAGGTGGCGTTCGATCACCCCGCCGATGGCGGCCAGAATCGAGGGGATGTATCGACCCTCCATCCAGGCGCCGCCGCGCGGATCGAACACGGCTTTCAGTTCTTCGACCACGAACGAGATATCGCCCCCCCGGCGGAACACGGCCGAGATCATGCGCGTCAGCGCGACGGTCCAGGCGAAATGTTCCATGTTCTTGGAGTTGATGAACACCTCGAACGGGCGGCGGTGCCCGGCGATGACGATGTCGTTGATGGTGATGTACAAGGCATGTTCACTGCCCGGCCATTTGACCTTGTAGGTGGACCCTTCCAGCGCCGCCGGACGATCCAGCGGTTCGGACAGATAGATCACCTCGCCGCTTTCCACGGGCGCATGGGCATCGGCGGGCGCGGCCTCGCTGGATTCGGACACGGTCAGAACCGAGCCTGTGACGGCATTGGGCCGATAGGTGGTGCAGCCTTTGCAGCCCTGATCCCACGCGGCCATATAGACCTGCTGAAAATCGTCAAAACTGATGTCTTCGGGGCAGTTGATGGTTTTGGAGATCGAGCTGTCGATCCATTTCTGCGCGGCAGCCTGCATCTTGACATGGTCCAGCGGCGGCAGGGTTTGGGCGTTGACGAAATAATCGGGCAAGGGCGCATCGCCCTTCAGATCGCGCCACAGGCGCACGGCGTAATCGACCACCTCTTCTTCGGTGCGGCTGCCATCTTTTTGCAGGACCTTGCGCTTGTAGGCATAGGCAAACACGGGTTCGATCCCCGAGCTGACGTTGCCGGCATAAAGGCTGATCGTTCCGGTGGGCGCGATGGAGGTAAGAAGCGCGTTGCGGATGCCATGCGTGCGGATCGCGCTGCGCACATCTTCGTCCATCGCGGCCATGTTGCCCGAGGCCAGATAGGCCGCCGCGTCGAAAAGCGGGAAGGCGCCCTTTTCGCGGGCCAGATCGACCGACGCCAGATAGGAGGCGCGGGCGATGGCATGCATCCAAGCCTCGGTTTGGGCGGCGGCCTCGTCGCTGCCATAGCGCAGGCCCAGCATGAGCAGCGCATCGGCCAGACCGGTCACGCCCAGACCGATGCGGCGCTTTGCGCGGGCTTCGGCGGCCTGCTGGGGCAGCGGAAAGCGGCTGGCGTCTACCACATTGTCCATCATCCGAACGGCGGTGCGCACCAGATCATCCAGCGCGTCCAGATCCAGCCGGGCCTTGGCAGTGAAGGCCCCGGTCACCAATGTGGGCATGTTGATGGAGCCGAGCAGGCAGGCGCCATAGGGCGGCAGGGGCTGTTCGCCGCAGGGGTTGGTGGCGGCAATGGTTTCAACATAGCCCAAGTTGTTGGCCTTGTTGATCCGGTCGATGAAAATCACGCCCGGTTCGGCAAAATCATAGGTGTTGCGCATGATCTTGTTCCACAGATCGCGCGCTTGCACGGTGCGGAAGACCTTGCCTGCGAAGACCAGATCCCAAGGGCCATCGGCCTTGACCGCATCCATGAAGGGATCGGTCACCAGAACCGAAAGGTTGAACATGCGCAGGCGTGCGGGGTCTTTCTTGGCTTCGATGAACACCTCGATATCGGGGTGATCGCAGCGCATGGTCGCCATCATGGCGCCGCGCCGAGACCCTGCCGACATGATGGTGCGGCACATCGCATCCCAGACATCCATAAAGGACAACGGGCCCGAAGCATCGGCGGCCACGCCCAGCACTTCGGCCCCGCGCGGGCGGATGGTGCTGAAATCATAGCCGATGCCGCCGCCCTGCTGCATGGTCAAGGCGGCCTCTTTCAGCCCGTCGAAAATGCCGCCCATGCTGTCGGGGATCGTGCCCATGACAAAGCAGTTGAACAAGGTCACATTCCGCCCGGTGCCCGCCCCGGCGGTGATGCGCCCGGCCGGCAGGTATTTGAACCCTTCCAGCGCGGCATAGAACTTGGCTTCCCATTTGGGTTGGTCTGCCTCAACCTCGGACAGGGCGCGGGCGATGCGCCGCCAGGTGTCTTCGACGGTTCCGTCGATTGCCGTGCCATCTTGCGCCTTCAGGCGATACTTCATGTCCCAGATCTGTTCGGCAATGGGGGCGGAAAACGGCGACATGGGTAGTCCTTTCAGCGGGGCTTTGGAGCAACGAATCACAACGGGCACACAGCGACCTGTTGTGGGGCATTTTGGCGAACCCGCAAGATACGCCCCTCGGCGGCGTTGGGCAAGCTTGCCCTTCGGGGGCAGAAGACTATTCTTGCGCTTCAATCGGAGAGAATCGTGGCGCTGAATATCCTTAAGCTGTGTGTCGGGGCAGACTCGGTCGAAGACCTGCAGGGCTGGCACGACCAGCACAAGGGCCTGTGGGCCAAAGGCACAACCGAGCACGTCACGCGGATGTGGCCCAAGCGCGAAACAGAGGTTCTGGACGGCGGATCCCTGTTTTGGGTGATAAAGGGCGTGATTTTGGCCCGGCAGCGCATTTTGGCGCTGTCACCGCGGCGCGGCACGGATGGGATCGAACGCTGCGCGCTGGTGTTGGACGCGGCCATCGTTCGCACCGAAGCCGCGCCGCGCCGCCCCTTTCAGGGCTGGCGCTATCTTGATCCGGCAGAGGCGCCGCGCGATTTGCCGCAGGGCAGTGCCAAGGATGATGCCTTGCCGCCCGAGCTGGCCCGGGCGCTGGCCGATATCGGGCTGCGTTGATCAGAAGTTGTTCGGATTTCCGGCTAAAATGGTGCCCGTGCCGCCATCGGCGCCGTCCTTGACCCAAGTCACCGCGTCGCCCTTGAGGCGAACGCCCCAGCAATCGGGCGCGGCCCCTTCGTAGGTAAAGCACATCGTGTTGTCAGCAATCGCCCATTTCGCCGTATAGCCCGATCCTTTGATCGTCCCATCGGCGGCGTAGAATTCGGCATAGGGGCCAGTGGACATCATGCTGCCCTGAACGGTGTTACCAGCGATGGCGGCTGTGATGGCATCGCCGGTGGCCAAATCTTCGGCAAAGGCGGGGGCGGCGACCAAGATCGCGGCCAAAAGTCCAAGTTTACGCATCTGACGTCCTTTTCTGATGACTGGGCAGTAAGGGTAGGCTGGACCTGTCGCGCGTCAAGGGGCTGAACAGGGGGCGGCGCAGCGGGCCGCACAAGGCGCAATCGC
>CANHLE010000147.1 GCA_947461435.1 Paracoccaceae bacterium
GTGAAGTTGATTGCGGGGATCCCTGCCAAGATCAACCTGATCCCGTTCAACGAATGGCCCGGCAGCCCTTATGAACGGTCAGACTGGGACCGGATCGAGGCTTTTGCCGACATCATCTTCAAGGCGGGATATTCCAGCCCGATCCGCAAGCCGCGCGGTGAGGATATCATGGCCGCCTGCGGGCAGTTGAAATCTGCCACCGAACGGGCGCGCAAATCGTCCCGCGAAATCGCGGCAGAAGCTGGATTGTCGCAGGGCTGAGGGCTGGCGTCACAAAGGATTGTGCGACGTCATGCTGGACAAACTGCAGATTGCGTGGAATGTCCGTTAATCAAGGGCTGCTAAAGTGCCCAAAGTCCCGATGATCGGGACCCATAAAAGGCTGGCGGGAAAGCTGACGATGCAAGACACACCGGACGAGTTGCCGACGCGCGATGCGCGCGAATGGGTTCAGATTCTTGCGAAGTATCGGGAACCGTCGACCGGACGATCCATCTGGGAACTTGTTGCAACCCTTGTGCCCTTTGCCGCGCTTTGGGCGCTAGCTTGGATCAGTCTTTCGGTAAGTTATTGGCTTGCCTTCGCTTTGGCGGTGGCAAATGGCGGATTTCTGGTGCGTATCTTCGCCATTCAGCATGACTGCGGCCATTCAAGCTATTTTCGCAGTCGTGCGGCGGGCGATTGGGTGGGGCGCGCCTTGGGCGTGCTGACGCTGACACCCTATGATGTGTGGCGCAGGGCCCATTCGATTCATCACGCAACGCATGGAAATCTGGATCAGCGCGGCGTTGGGGATATTCTGACGCTGACGGTGGCCGAGTACCGTGCGCGCGGCAAGATGGGCCGGTTCTTGTACCGGTTGTACCGCAATCCTGTTGTGCTTTTCGTGTTGGCGCCAAGTTATCTGTTCATCTTGCAAAACCGATTGCCCTTTGGCCTGATGAATCAGGGGTGGCGGTATTGGACATCGGCGATGGGAACGAATGCCATTCTGGCCATCGGCGTTGGCCTGATGCTTTGGCTGGGCGGATTGATGCCGGTTGTTCTGATTTTCCTGCCCACGTCGATCATCGCGGCAACCTTGGGGGTTTGGTTGTTTTATGTGCAGCATCAGTTTGAAACCACCCATTGGGCCAAGACAGACGCGTGGCAGGTTCATCAATCGGCTTTGGACGGATCATCGCATTACGTGATGCCGGCGCCTTTGCGGTGGTTGACCGCGAATATCGGGATTCACCATGTGCATCATCTGTACAGCCGCATTCCGTTTTACCGCCTGACCGAAGTTTTGCGTGATCACACGGATTTGGCCGAAGCGCAGCGTCTGACGATTTGGCAAAGTCTGAAGTCGGTCCGGTTGCACCTTTGGGACGAAGCGTCGGGTCGGCTGGTCTCGTTTGGCGAAGCGCGGCGGTTGGCGCTGGCCTGAAGGGCGGCTTGCATCTTGTCCTGTGACTGCTAGCCTTCAAGCATGATCAGACTGGACAACACCCTTGCCCGCAGAGTTTTTCTGCATCGCCACGCCCTAAGTCAGGCCCGCGCCGGCACAGGCCATGGGGCGGATTTGCGGGCGTTGATCGGGCAGATCGGGTTTGTGCAGGTGGACAGCATCGCCACCGTGGAACGCGCGCATCACATGATCTTGTGGTCACGGCGCGCCGCCTATAAACCCGAGGGGTTGAAAACCCTGGTCGAGGGGGACCGTGCCCTATGGGAGCATTGGACACACGATGCCTCGATCCTGCCAATTGAGGTTTTTCCCCATTGGAAGCATCGGTTTGCGCGGTCGCACGCCCGGATGCAGACGCAGTGGCAAAAGTGGTTTCGCCCCGGCTATGAGGCGCAGTTGGACACGATCCTTGCCCGTATTCGGGATCAAGGGCCTGTTAAAACCGCCGATGTGGGCGAGGATGAGGAAAGATCCAAAGGGGGGTGGTGGGACTGGCACCCCTCCAAGACTGCGTTGGAATGGCTGTGGCGGACGGGTGATCTGTCAATTACGCGGCGGGAGAATTTTCACAAAGTCTATGATCTGACCGAACGCGTCGTCCCCGAGGGGCTGCGGCTGGCTGAGGTGTCCGCGGCGCAAAGCGTGGACTGGGCGATGCAATCGGCCTTGGATCACTTGGGCTTTGGCACCTCGGGTGAACTGGCGGCTTATTACAGCCTCGCCTCGGTTGACGAGGCGAAGGCATGGAGCAAGGCGGCCCTTGCCAGCGGGATCGTGGAAGAGGTTCAGGTGGAGGGCGCTGACGGGGCGTTTCGCAAATCGCTTGCGCGGCCGGGGCTGCGCGATCTGGCCCTGATGCTGCCAGAACCGCCCAAGACGCTGCGCGTTCTGTCGCCCTTTGATCCGGCCCTGCGCGACCGCAAAAGGGCTGAATTCCTTTTCGGCTTTTACTACCGGATCGAGGTTTTCGTGCCCGAGCCAAAGCGGATTTGGGGATATTATGTGTTTCCGGTTCTGGAAGGTGACCGCCTGATCGGTCGATTGGATGCCAAGGCGCATCGGGCTGAGGGTATTTTGAGAGTTCGGGCCTTTTGGCCCGAGTGGGGGGTCCGGGCAACCTCTGGCCGTGTGGCCAGACTGGAGGCGGAGTTGGGGCGATTGGCCCGGTTCGCGGGATGCGACCGGGTGGATTATGCCCCCGACTGGCTGCGCGAAACCCTTCGGATCACGGCAGATTGATTCCGGCGCGCAGGGCGTGTCTGATATCGTTGGAACAACACAGGAGAATGCGATGAACTACTTCAAGATTTTAGCCATCCTTTCTGCCTTGGGCGGCAGCAGTGCCTATGCCGCTGGAACCAGCGACGAGTCTTCGGCAACCGACAGCGCGGCGGATTATCAGACCGCCGAGGCCGCAATTTTGGCCGGAAACTTTGCCGAAGCCGTGCCGATACTTGCCGCGATCACATCCGCAGAGCCGGAAAATGCGGATGCGTGGAACCTTCTGGGCTTTGCCTCGCGCAAATCGGGGGATCTTGCGGCGGCGGGTGTGGCCTATGGCAAGGCCCTGGACATCAACCCCGAGCATCTGGGCGCTTTGGAATACCAAGGCGAGATGTATCTGCAACTGATGCAGCCCGAGTTGGCCAAGGCCAATCTTGCGAAATTGCAAAGCCTGTGCGGCGATTGTGAAGAGGCCGAAGATCTGGCGCAGGCGCTGGCGGCCGCCGGGGTTTGAGCCGGCCCGGATGGGCCCATCTTGGAAACCAAATCTAAAGAGTTGCGAGCCTAAGGTTGCCCTGCGCCAGAACGGCGTGATTGAGGTGACTTATGCGAGTGACACGCCCCCTGCCGTGGATTGGGGACATTCCCACGTTGATCGGGCAGACCGCCGTCGTGCGGATGGCCTTTGAAAGCCAAGACATGGGCCCATTGACGCAAAACCTGATTGGCCGGATGCAAGCAGACCCCTTTGATGCGGGCGTTCTGATGGATCTGGCAACAGTACTGCTGTGTCAGGGCGGTGATCTGGCCGCGCGGGGGCTGGCGTTTCAGGCGGCGGCGATCAAGATGCAGCCGACCTATAGGGTTCGTCATGGCGATGGCACGGGCCCTAAACTTTTGTGCTTTGTCGTCGCGGGCGATTTTATGGCCAATACGCCGGTGGATTTCCTGCTTGAAGGATCTGATGCCACGCTGATCCTGCATTATGTCGATGATCTTCCGCCGCGCGCCGAAGACTTGCCAGAACATGACGTGGCCTTTCTGGCCATTGGCGAAGGGGCACAGGCCACGGCCGCGCTTGATGCCATTGGGCCTGCCTTGGCGATGTGGCCAAGGCCGGTTTTGAACAATGCGCCGGGGCTTTTGGCGCGGCTGCGGCGTGATCTGGCCAGCCAGATCCTGACCGATGTGCCGGGCGTGCAGGCCCCTTTGGTTCACGCCGCGTCGCGCGCGATGATGATGGCGCTTGCCACGGGCCGGATGGAGCCGGAGATGATCGGCCAAGGACTGCGCTGGCCCTTGGTTTTGCGCCCTGTCGGATCACATGGGGGCAAGGGGCTGGTTCGGGCCATGGGGCAGATGGATGTGCTGCGGTGGCTTTCGCGGCCCGAAGTGAGCGCTGCCACGTCGTTCTATCTGATGCCCTTCGTGGATTATCGGGGGGCGGATGGTCTTTATGCCAAGTACCGTGTGGCCATGATCGGCGGGCGGCCCTTTGCCAGCCACATGGCGCAAAGCACCGATTGGATGGTGCATTATCTGAGTTCCGAGATGGATCAATACGAAGATCGCCGTATCGAAGAAGCGATGTGGATGGCGGGTTTTGACACCACTTTTGCGCGCCGTCATGCCAAGGCCCTGACAGCCATCCAAAAGCGTCTGGGCTTGGATTACTATGCGCTGGACTGTGCCGAAGCGCCCGACGGTCGGCTGCTGATATTCGAAGTGGATACCGCGATGATCATTCACGATATGGATAGCGCCGAGATGTATCCTTACAAAAAACCTGTCATGCGCAAGTTGTTTGACGGGTTTCTGGACACGCTGGAGCGCGCCCTGCCGCCCGACACGCCAGACCGGGGCCGGCGCGTGGCCTGAGGAAAGACCTGCTTTTGGTTGGTGGGCGACGCGTCGCGGCGCTGCGGGCCCTCACCCACGGATGGGCGCGCCCGCGCCGCGCGACATGTAAAGGACGATGGCCGCGATGATGCCCAAGAAAACAGCGGATGTGGTGATCGTTCCAAGGCCAAAGCCGCCAAATTCGGTTGGTTGGCTGAGCAGATCCCCCAGTGACGCGCCCAAGGGGCGTGTGAAGATATAGGCCAGCCAGAAACCGAGGATGGCATCCAGCCCAAAGGCGAGATATCCAAGGGCCAATGATGCGATGATCATGGCGAACAAAAGGCCTGTGGCGGTATAGCCAAGGCCGAAGTATTCAGAAACCAGATCACCAGCCGCTGTGCCCAAGGCGAAGGTGAACAAGATCGCCAGCCAATAAAAACCCTCGCGCCGGGTGGTGAAGATCGAGTGGATTGAGAGCGTGCCTTCGGCCGCAAACCAAAGCGCAAAGGTGACCGCAAGAAGCACGGTGAAGGCGATTGTCGTCGTGATCAGGGGAACGCCGAAGGTATCGACAAGATTATCGGTGATCAGCGTGCCGACCACAGAGATCAAGACCACGGCCAGCCAATAGGACCAAGGCCGATAGCGCCGCTGGGCAAATTGCAGCGTTATGGACAGCGCGAGCACGGCGGACATGATCAATGAGGTTGCTGTCAGGCCCAGCCCCATGTTGACCGCCAGATAATCTGCGGCAGTTTCGCCCATCGTAACGGCCATCAGTTTGATCAACCAAAACGCCAAGGTGACCGTTGGAACTCGGTTGAAGGGCGGGAGCGTATCCATGATCAAAGTCCTGTTCGGGGGATTAGGGGGCGAGAAGGGCCAAAGCGGCGGCTGAAAACGCATTGGCGTGCTGATCGTCATCGGCATTGCACCGTTCCAGCGCCTTGGCTTGCAAGTCGGCCAGTTTGGCCTTGTCGGAATCGGACAGCGCAACACCCGGCAGGGCGCTGCGCAGGGACTGGATCATGCTTTCGCAAGGCAGAGGGTGCCCTGCACCATCCGTCACGGCGATGCCTTGCACGGTAACAAGCGTGCCAAGGGGCGGGGCGGCTGTGCCGGGGTAGGCCAGTTCATCCTGCAAGGCGAACAGGGCCATCTGAACAACCGAGGCCTTGGGCGCTGCGGCGCGGACAGAGGCAAGGCTGTCATCGATCAACGCGTCCAGCACACCCCACTGCGCGGGGTTCAGGGGCTGCAAGGTTGGCTCGGCCTCATCCCATGCGGTTTCAAGATCGCCGATGCGGGTCTTGGCCGCGGCCAGATCCGTGCGCGCGAGCGTCTGGACGTCGGCCGCAATGGATTGAAACGGCGTAAGATCGCCCAAGGACGGACCGGGATCGACCGCAGCCCTATCGGGGGATGAAGACTGCAGCCAGTGTTCGGCCGCCCAGAACAGACCCACCGGGACGAGGATCAGGACGATCGCCAAAAGAAGTTGTCTCATATGCTTGCCGATGCCCCCTGTCATGGTCTTGGGGCGCTTATCGGCCCAATGGGTCAGGATTGGCCATGCAACTTTGGTTATGGATGGGGCCGCGAGGGGTGTTTTGCGTTCACGGTCGCGTCATCCGAAGGCGCGCTGAGAAAATGAAAAAGGCCCTGCGGTGCGGCAGGGCCTTTTGGTCAGGTGATCCTGAAGATCAGCCCTTTTTCAGACAGCGATTTCCCAGCAGTTCCGCGATTTGAACGGCGTTCAGCGCGGCGCCCTTGCGCAGGTTGTCTGACACGCACCACAGCGAAATGCCGTTTTCGATTGTGCTGTCTTGGCGCACGCGGCTGATATAGGTGGCATAATCGCCCACACATTCCACCGGGGTGATATAGCCGCCGGGTTCGCGTTTATCGATCAGCATGATGCCGGGGGCCTCACGCAGGATATCCTGGGCCTCTTGCCA
>CANHLE010000148.1 GCA_947461435.1 Paracoccaceae bacterium
AATGGTACTGCGTCTTAAGACGTGGGAGAGTAGGTCACCGCCAAACCTAACCAAAGACAGTCCTCTATATACAAACAAACTCATCAAAAATGGCCCTGACAGCAATGTCAGGGACATTCGCGTTACAAAAAACATCAAAATATGAAAAAGAGCGTAGGGCAAACACGCTCTTCTGCCAACAAGATGACCAAAAAGGGCATCTTTGGGCCACAAAGCCCTGTCATTCTGGCTGGAACCCAACGTTACTGCGGATCCAGACGATGAAAAAAGCCCTCCTTATCCTGCTGCTTCTTGCTGCTTTGCCCTTCGCCGCGCCCAGCCATGCGCAGGATCGCGTTACCTTGGGATGGGGCCGCCTGTTCACGAATGACGCCTTGGGCGATCAGCACGACCGTTGGCACACCGGGTCTTATTCGGTGTCCAAACTGACGGGCCTGCGTTGGTCAGGGTCAGCCCCATCCGAACCGGGTGAGATTTTGGAGTACCGCTTTACCGCCGATACTCTCGCCCCTGCAAACCTGATCGCTCCGGCGGCCGACGACCGGCGGTATGCTGGCGCGCTGTCGCTGGGCGCGGCCACGCATTTCAAGCCGAGCGGTTTTGATGCCATGCTCGGCGCAGGCCTGACGGCGATCGGCCCGATGACGGGCCTCGGCCAGTTTCAAAGCCGCGTCCACGATCTGTTGGGCATGGACGTTCCCACAACCGTGCTTGAGGATCAGATCCCAAACCAGATCCTTCCCTATGGCACGGCCGAAATGGCCAGAATGGTGTCACTAACCCGCGGATTGACCCTGCGCCCCTTTGTTTCCGCGCAACTGGGGCCAGAGGATCTTGTGCGCTTCGGGGCGGATGTGATCATGGGGCGCATGGGGCAGTCCGACCTGCTGCTGCGAGATACCGGCACGGGCCATCTCTATAGGGGCATTGCCGGCGATGTGGCACCCCAACTCAGCCTGATCATCGGCGCCGATTATGCCTCGGTGTTCCACTCGGTCTATCTGCCAGAAGGCGGGCCAGCCCCCCTGACCCCGCACCGGACCCGCTTACGGGCAGGCTATTTGTGGCAAGGCGAAAATGCCTTTGTCTTTTCGGGTCTGACCTATCTCAGCCCAGAGTTTGACACCCAACCCGAAGGTCAGGTGGTTGGGTCCTTTACAGTCTCGTTCAGCTTTTAGGCTGCGCAGCCCGCCCGCAGGCGGTGCTTGCCCCCAGAATTTGCCGCGGTCAGCGATGGTTTCCCCACGTCTGTTGCAAAAATAGCATTGCCCTGATTCGCGGCCGCTGTTAACCTATATCCATAAGAATATAAAAAGACTAAAAAGAGCAGGCGTAAACAGGCATGAAGACGGGCTTTCAAGGCACGTTCGTCATCTCATGGACACAAACAGAAGTGGACGGGCTGACAAGCCCTTCTGTCGACGTGCTTCGCGTTGGCGCCCTTTGGCGCTGGAGCGGTGTGGCCGTGCGGGTGGATGGACCGCAAGATGTACTGATTTTAAGCGGGGCAGAGCAGGTTGCCGATACGCGCCGCCGTGCCGCTAAGATGGTTCGGCGGTTGGTGGGCGTCGCCGTTTCCCCCGGCAAGGTGCCCCAAGTCCCGATCGAAGATGATCCGGTTCTGACCGATCAGAGTTTCGTGGTCACCGACGGGCGGCAAAGCTATGTCATGACGATCATCCCCGTTCCCGATACCGGGGCGCGCCTGCTGATGATCTTGGGCGATGTTCCGCCGCATGACAGCGATCTGTGGGTCGTGCGCACCTCGTTTGAGGCGTTTGACGCCCCCGCAGGACAACGGCAGGCGGGCGGGGTGATCTGCTTTACCCCCGGCACCCACATTTTGACACAACTCGGCCCCCGTCCGATCGAAGACCTGCGTCCGGGTGACAAGGTGCAGACAAAGGACAACGGTTTTCAGGAAATCTTGTGGATGGGCCACCGCCGGATGTCCGGGGCGCGGCTTTATGCCATGCCCGGCCTGCGTCCGATCCGGCTTCGGGCGGGTGCCTTTGGCATCGGTCGGCCGGATGCCGATCTGTTGGTCAGCCCCCAACACCGGATGCTGCTGCGCGGTCCCGCCGCCCAGGCCCTTTTCAATACCCCAGAGGTTCTGGTCGCCGCCGAGGATTTGTTGAATGATCTGACCGTGACGGTCGATCATGAACGGCGCGAGGTCACCTACGTTCACCTTTTGCTGCCGGGCCACAACATCGTTTGGGCAAATGGGCTTGAAACAGAAAGCTTCCATCCCGCCAATACCTCGCTCGAGACGATCGAGCCGCCGCAAAGGGCCGGTCTTTTGGATCTGATCCCCTGTGCCGCCGAAAATCCCGCCAGCTATGGCGATTATGCACGGCGCAACCTTTCGGCCTCTGAAGCGGCCATATTGCGGCACGAACTGGCCGCGTAAGGGCTGTTGACTCTGCCTTTTGGGCCTGTATAAGCCGCGAACGTCCCGGAAGAAATTCCGGGGCTTTTCATTGGTGTTGGTGGCCCCCGCAAGGGGATTCCTGTCGGGCTCTCGGGCCAAAGGACAACGCCCTTCACGTATAACGAAGGAGATCAGCCGTGACCAAACGCACGTCTGCCAAGTATAAAATTGACCGCCGCATGGGCGAAAACATTTGGGGTCGCCCCAAGTCGCCGGTGAACAAGCGCGAATACGGCCCGGGCCAGCACGGTCAGCGCCGCAAGAACAAACTGTCCGATTTCGGTACACAGCTGCGCGCCAAGCAAAAGCTGAAGGGTTACTATGGTGACCTGACCGAAAAGCAGTTCCGCAAGATTTACGGCGAAGCCGAGCGTGTGAAGGGCGATACCGGCGAAATGCTGGTTGGGATGCTGGAGCGCCGCCTTGACGCCGTGGTTTACCGCGCCAAGTTCGTTCCAACGATTTTCGCTGCCCGCCAGTTCGTCAACCACGGCCACGTGACCGTGAACGGAAAGCGCGTGAACATCGCCTCGTACAAAGTGTCCGAAGGCGACCTGATCGAAGTGCGTCAGCGCTCCAAGCAGCTGGCCATCGTTCTGGAAGCCGTGGCTTTGGCCGAACGTGACGTTCCTGACTATATGGAAGTGGATCACAACAAGATGACGGCGAAATTCATTCGCACGCCGTCCTTGTCGGATGTTCCTTACCCGGTTGTGATGGAACCGAACCTCGTCGTGGAATACTACGCGAAGAACTAAGATCTGCCAGACTTGGCAGTTGGGGCCCGCCGGGAAACTGGCGGGCACATCCATGCTTAAATGGTGCGGTGCAATGTCGAATCAGAACCCTGTCGAACGTGGCTTTGAACGGCTTCTTTTTGCTTCGCGCTGGCTGATGGCGCCGATGTATCTGGGTCTTGTGCTGGCTTTGGGCATGCTGGCCATCGTCTTTGTGCGCGAGCTGTTTTACTACGCCCCCCAAGTCTTTGACATGAAAAGCGAAGATGTGATCCTGGTGGTGCTGACCCTGATCGATCTGACCTTGGCCGCGAACCTTTTGGTCATCGTTCTGTTTTCGGGCTATGAAAACTTTGTCTCAAAATTCGATTTTGACGCCGGTGCAGATCGTCCGGAATGGATGGGCAAGGTCGATTTTTCCGGCCTGAAGATGAAGTTGATTGCCTCCATCGTCGCAATTTCGGCCATTGATCTGCTGAAATGGTTCATGGGCATTGCAGACATCACACCATCCGCCGAAATAGATCGCAAATTCTATTGGCTCGTCATCATTCATCTCACCTTTGTCGCCTCGGGCGTCTTGATGGCATTGATGGATTATCTCGCGTCCAAAGCGCAAAAGCACTAGGCCGCTCCGGGTTTTTGCCGGCCCGGACCCGCTCTCTTTTGCCGCGCGCCCCCCTGCGGGCAATTGTCACTGGCATTGGCCGCGTCTGGCAGATAAAACCGCCCGGTACCCAGGGGACCTAGATGAACGATCAAATCCGACCACAGCCCGGCATTATGGATATCGCCCTGTATGAAGGCGGTAAGGCCGCGGTGGCAGGTGTGACCAATGTCATCAAGCTGTCGTCGAATGAAAACCCCTTCGGGCCATCCGACAAAGCCAAAGAGGCGTTTCAGCGCTCGGTCCACCAATTGCACCGCTACCCCAACACAGACCACACCAGTCTGCGCGATGCGATCGCCGACACCCACGGGTTGGACGCGGCCCGCGTGATTTGCGGTGTCGGCTCTGACGAGATCATTCACTTTTTATGCCAGGCTTATGCCGGTCCAAAGGACGAAGTCGTGTTCACCGAACATGGCTTCTTGATGTACCGAATTTCCGCAATGGCGGCTGGGGCCACCCCGGTCGAGGTGCCAGAGCGCGATCGCACCGCCGATGTGGACGCGATCTTGAAAGCCTGCAACCGCCGCACAAAATTGGTGTTTATCGCCAATCCGAACAACCCCACCGGAACCATGATTTCCGCGGCCGAGGTGGAACGTCTTGCGCAGGGTCTGCCGCCGCAGGCCATTTTGGTGCTGGATGGGGCCTATGCCGAATTTGTCGACGGCTATGATGGCGGGCTGTCCCTGATCGAAAAGTGCAGCAACGTCTTGATGACCCGCACCTTTTCCAAGATCTATGGTCTGGGCGGTTTGCGGATCGGCTGGGGCTATGGCCCCAAGGCGATCATTGACGTGTTGAACCGCATCCGCGGCCCATTCAACCTGTCCAATACGCAGCTGGATGTGGCCGAAGCCGCCGTGCGCGATCAAGATTACGTGGCCAAATGCCGGGCCGAAAATGCCCGCCTGCGCCATTGGCTGGCCTTGGCGCTGGCCGAACTGGGGCTTCCGTCGGATACGTCGATGGCCAATTTCGTTCTGGCCCGTTTTGCAAGTGTCGACGAGGCCGAGGCCTGTGATGCCCATCTGCAAAAACAGGGTCTGATCGTGCGCCGCGTCGCCAGCTACAAGCTGCCCCATTGCCTGCGCATCACGGTGGGCGATGAATCGTCCTGCCGCCGCGTCGCGCATGCCATTGGCCAATTCAAGGGGGTCAAATGACCGCGCCCATCTACCATCGTGTGGCGCTGATTGGTCTTGGCCTTATCGCATCGTCGATGAGCCACGCCATGCGCGCCAAGGGTTTGGCGGGCGAAATTGTCGGTCATGCCAAATCACCCGAAACCCGGGCCACGGCGCTTGAACTTGGCCTGTGTGACCATGTTTATGCCACCGCCGCCGAGGCCGTGAAGGGCGCGGATCTGGTGGTTCTGGCGGTGCCCGTCGGCGCCATGGCGGCCGTGGCCGCAGAAGTTGCGCCGCATCTGGCGCCCGGATGCACCGTTACCGATGTGGGCTCTGTCAAACAGGCCGTGATCGAAATGGTCGCGCCCCATCTGCCCGATGGCACCTGCTTTATCCCCGGCCACCCGATGGCCGGAACCGAATATTCCGGCCCAAGATCCGGATTCGCGACCTTGTTTGTGAACCGTTGGTGGCTTTTGACCCCGATCGATGGCACGCCGCCCGCCGCGATTTTGCGCCTTCAATCCCTTCTGGAAGGGATGGGGGCCAAGGTCAATTCGATGGATGCCGCGCATCATGATCAGGTTTTGGCCGTGGTCAGCCATACCCCACACCTGATTGCCTATACGATGGTGGGCGTTGCCGACCATCTGGCGCAGGTCTCCAATTCGGAAGTCATCGAATACTCGGCCTCGGGCTTTCGCGATTTCACCCGCATCGCGGCCAGTGACCCGACAATGTGGCGCGATGTGTTCTTGACCAACAAAGATGCGGTTCTGGATATTCTGGGCCGCTTTGCAGAGGAGTTGTTTGTGCTGCAGCGCGCCATTCGCATGGGCGATGGCGAGCACCTGTTCGACTATTTTACCCGTACGCGCGCCATCCGTCGTGGCATCATCGAGGCAGGTCAAGACACCTCTGCCCCCGATTTTGGCCGGAGTGCGCCCCCCCCTCCCTCGAGCTAGGTCGTGCGCCGGTTTCTTCCCGTCCTGGTTTTGCTGATCTGCAGCAGCGCCATGGCCGAGGCCCCGACCAGCTCGCTGCGCCCGCAGCCACGGCCCGAAACGCCATCCCAAACAGCGCCGCTTGCGCCCGCGGGGGTAAAGGCCCTTACCCCTGCTGCGGCGCCCGCAACGCGCCCCATGCCGCGCCCTGCCGGCCTTGGCGCGGCGCCAGCCCCCACGGCCAACGCCGCCACCCCCCCCAAGACGGTGGTGCCAATGATCACACCCAAACCCCGGCCGGCCGGACTTGTCGCCTTGGCCTCCGCTGCTCCGGCGGCGCAGGCACCCGCGCCAAAATCAAACAGCAAGAAAAAGCCCAAAAAAGGATCAGTCTGCGGCGACAGCGCCATTCGCGGCGAGGCGCTGGCCGCCATTCCGGCCAAGTACAAGGGCTGCGGTCTGGCCGAACCCGTGCGCGTCACC
>CANHLE010000149.1 GCA_947461435.1 Paracoccaceae bacterium
AAGGATTCCAAGACCATTTGGTCGAAAAAGGCATAAACAGAGGGATTGCGAAACCAGGTCTCACCTTCGGCAATCACGCAAAGATAGGACCAGCCCATCGTCGAGGCCAAATCATAAAGATGCGGCATTTGCCCTTTGCGTGCCCGCGCCCCGGCAAGGGTATCGAAGGTCACCAAAAGCTGAGCGCCCTCTTCGGCGAACAAGGCCCAATGGGAGGATCCCACTTCGGCAAAAAAGCCCGCCTCTTGGCCGATCACGCCCAAGGTGGCAAGCCAGCTGTCCCGGTCGGTGGATGCGCTGGCATCTTCGGGGGGCGCTGCGGGGGAGGATGGAACCATCATGTCGTCTTGCCCTAAGGGTCTTGGGATCACGTTGCCTATAATGGCGCAAAATTGATAAGGGTCTATGCCTGTTCGGGCCGCAATTTGGCAACGATCCGGGCGGATTGTTTCCAGTTCACGTCGTCTTGAAGCTGTTCAGCCGCGCAGCAAGCTGTGGCCCAAGGGTTCTGCTGGGCGGGGTCATCAACAAACGGGCGAAAAGCGCGCGCCAATCGTCCTGTGCCATCAATTGGGCGAATCGTTCCTTGCGCCAGGCCACACCGGCGCGGTGCAGCGGGCCAAGCACGGGATCTGCATGCAGTTCGGCCCGCAAATCTGTGCTGTCCAAGGACAAGATGGTGCGATCTTCGGCCTCACACAGATTGCGTTCAACCCAATACCCCAAGTCAAACCTGTCGGCCTGACGGTTGGCGCGGCCCCGGTCGGCCTTGACCAGATAGCTTTCCATCGAGCCCAAGGCGTAGTGATTGATCTGAACCAGACCGTAATTGTTCTGCCGGTAATCCGAAAACAGGCGTCCGCCAGCCAAGTCGGCCGTGGCATCTCGGCCCGATCCATCACACCACCGCGGGCGGCGATCGGGGCGGGGGTCACGCGGGCGGTGCACGCCCAGCTTGCCAAAGCTGCCATCGTTGCGAAACAGGGTTTTGAACATCTGCGCGCGCCAGGGCCAGCCCAAGGTTGCCGGCGCCGCGCGGGTGAAAGTTTCGCTGACGGGCGCGTCTTGATACTCAACCACCCCCGCATTGCCGAACATCCGCCATGTCAGGGCAATGGCATCGGTCGGTGGCAGGGCGGCCATAAGCGCGGGCAGGGTATGATCGCCCACATGGATGTTCACGAATTCATCGACATCGGCGCACAGCAGCCAATCGGCCTGCGCGACGACAGGATGCCGGTCGGCCGCCTTGAGAGCGGCCCATTGCGGACCTTGTGGATGGGGGCCATCGTTTCGGATGTGGGTCAGCCAACCCCGTTCGGCCAGACGGTCCAGCATGGTGTCGGTGCCATCGGCGCAGTCGTTGGAAAAGACCAGAAAATGCGCGAAACCCAGAGCGCGGTGATGGGCCAGCCATTCCAGCAAAAAGGGTGCTTCATTCTTGACAGAGGTAACAACAACAGCCTGCATGGCCCAGACCTAGCATGGGTCGTTGCCGCGGTCCAATGCCGCGTGGGGCCCGCTTTTGCTGTTCTTTGCCGCAAGTTTAGGCATGTCTTTGCCTTGCTATCGCATATCAGTGCAAATTCGGTTTGATGGGCGCAAGGTTGGCGGCATAAGGCCCACCGCATCTTCGCCCATTTACAAGGATTGTGCATGAAAAGGTTCATAACCACCACAACGGCTTTGGCCATGCTTTTGGCCTCGGGGCCGACAGTGCCCTTGATGGCACAGGATTACCCGCAGGCGGACATTGATGGTCAGATCGTTCTGTGCCTGCCCAACAAAAAGACGGAATGCCCCGAAGGGGCGATGTGCACGGTCTCTAAAGACCCTGCAAATTGCGAAAAGCTGGCGGCAAAATACCTGAAATCCCTGGCAGGCGGCGCGGCAGAGACAACCGACGCCCCGGTCGTGGACGAGACCGTGGTGGAAGAAGCCCCCGTTGTCGACGCGCCGGCGGTGGAAGAAGCCCCGGTTGTAGATGAGACCGTGGTTGAAGAAGCCCCCGTTGTCGTGGCGCCTGCGGTGGAAGAAGCCCCGGTTGTGGATGAGGCCGTGGTGGAAGAAGCGCCCGTTGTTGACGCGCCTGTCGTGGAAGAAGCCCCGGTTGTGGATGAGGCCGTGGTGGAACAAGCCCCGGCGGTTCAGGCCACCGAGGCAGAGGCTGCCGTCGTGCCCGATCCGGCCCTAAGCGAAGCCGCACCTGCTGAAGCGGCCTTAAGCGAAACCGCCGCTTTGGCCTTTGAGCCTTTCGACGTGATGATTGATGGTCAGCCGGTGCTGTGTCTGCCGGACAAGGCCATGGAATGCCCGCAGGGCGAAATCTGCACCTATGCGGCCAAGGAAAAGAACTGCGAAGCCAATGCGGCCAAAAAGATCGCCAATCTTGCTCCGGTGGAAGCTGTGGTGCCAGATCAGGCCGAAGTGGAAGCCTTGGGCGAGATCATCGCCGATCCGGCAGCCACCGGGGCGGCGGCAATTGATGCGGCCGCCGCGAGCGAGCCTGCAAGCGGCGAGACCCCAGCCCTGCCGGCCGATGTGGCCGTGTCACCAGAGGCTGTGGTCACCGAAGAAGTTCTGACCGAAGAAGACACCCGTTCAGCCACGCAAGAGTTTCAAGATGCCCCGGCAGAAGTGGCGCCGGGCAAGAAATCTGGGCTGTCCAATCTGGAGATTGCCGGTCTGGCCATTTTGGGCACGCTGGCGATTGGCGCGATCCTGGACAAGGACAAGAAGGTTGTTGAAAACACCGGTGACCGCGTGGTCGTCGAGGACGGCAACGGCAATTACAACATCTACAAAGACGACAACGCCTTGTTGCGCGAACCGGGCACGAATGTGCGCACCGAAACCTTCGCGGATGGGTCCACCCGTTCCGTCATGGTCCGTCAGGACGGCAGTCAGATCGTCACGATCCGCGATGCCACAGGGCGGGTTCTGCAGCGCACGTCTTACAATGCGCAGGGCATTCAAACCCAGTTGATCAACGACATGTCCCCAGAACGCCCGGTGAATGTGGCCAAGTTGCCCAAGCCGCGCAACGTGGCAACCACCGCCGAAAAGACCACCTTGCCGGAAATCGTGGCCGAATTGGAAGCGATTGAGCGGGCGGATTATGCGCACAGCTTTTCCTTGCGGCAAATTCGCGAAATCCGTCAGGTTCGGGATCTTGCGCCAACGCTGGATGTGAACAGCGTGACGTTTGACAGCGGATCTTCGGCCATCAAGAAGTCTGAGGCCAAGAAACTGCAGCGTCTGGGCCGTTTGATCGCGGCCTTGATTGACAGAAATCCGGGCGAAATCTTCTTGATCGAGGGCCACACCGATGCCGTCGGACGCGGAAGCTATAACTTGGCCCTGTCAGACCGCCGCGCCGAATCCGTGGCGCGTGCCTTGACCGAATTTTACGGCGTGCCGGCCGAAAATCTGGTGGTTCAGGGCTATGGCGAGAAGGAACTGAAGATCGACACCAAGACGGACGAGCGGCAAAATCGCCGCGCCGTGGTGCGTATCGTGACACCTTTGCTGAACGTGTCGGCCAAATAAAGGCCAAAGGTTGGGCCGGCGATTGCTGGCCCGGCCACACGACCGGAAATGACAAAGGGGGCCGCAAGGCCCCCTTTTTTTAACTTCACAGATCAAGGCCTTATTTCGGGCCGATCATCATGACCATCTGTTTGCCTTCAAGACGCGGCATCGATTCCACTTTGCCGGCATCGCCAACATCGGTCTGAACGCGGTTCAGCAGTTCCAGCCCCAGTTCCTGGTGCGCCAGTTCGCGCCCGCGGAACCGCAACGTCACCTTGACCTTGTCACCCTCTTCCAGAAACTTCATCACCGAGCGCATCTTGACCTGATAGTCATGGATATCGGTTCCCGGACGGAACTTGATTTCCTTGATTTCGATGATGTGCTGCTTGCGACGTGCATCCGCTTCGCGCTTTTGCTGTTCATATTTGAACTTGCCGAAGTCCATGATCTTGCACACGGGCGGTTCGGCATTTGGCGAAATTTCGACGAGGTCAAGTCCGGCCTCTTCCGCCATCTGAAGGGCGCGGGACGGCGTGACGACACCGACGTTTTCACCATCAGCCCCGATCAGGCGAATTTCTGGAGAGCGGATGCGGTCATTGATGCGTGGGCCGGTTTCGCGTTGCGGCGGGGCATTGTGGGGGCGACGTGCCAGGGTGGTTGTCCTCAAACTGTTGGAATTCTTCTGCCAAGATAGTCCTATGCGTCTTGATCTTCAACCCGCTATTGCCCAAATGAATGACCTCATGGACGCGAAATGCAGGGCAAATGCTGCATTGCCGCAAAGGGTCTTTAACAATGTGGTAAAAACTGCCATAGGGCAGTCCATCGATCCGCTCCGGACGGGGCTAAAGGAGGTTACATCATGAACAAGAATATCATCATCGGTCTCATCGTGATCTTGGCTGCTGCAGGCGGCTACTATCAGTTCAGCGTGAAGCCGGCACAAGAGGCTGCTGCCGCTGCTGCCGTGGCCGCTGAAGAAGCCGCTGCTGCGGCTGCCAAGGCCGCTGAAGACGAAGCCGCCGCTGCTGCCAAGGCCGCAGAAGAAGCCGCTGCCAAAGCCGCCGCAGATGCCGCTGCTGCTGCCGAAGCCGCCGCTGCCGAAGCTGCCGCTGTTTTGGACCCTGCGATGTTTGACGCCGCCAAAGTGAACGCTTTGATCGCCGCATCGACCTTGGATGATGCCACCAAAGCCACGCTGAAAGCCGGTGTTGACGCTGCCGCCACCAACCCGTCAGCGGTTGCTGCTGCCGTTGCCGCCGTCAAGGCCGCCATGGGCATGTAATCGCGTTGCCCTTTGGGCAAACGAACAAGCCGCGAGGGGAAACCTTCGCGGCTTTTTTCATTGTGGGGGCCCTGTTGATCCTTGGCACCCGATCGTGCCGCCAATCAGATGCCGTCGCCGACGAAGGCTTTTTCAACGACAAATTCCTTCGGCTCTGAATTTGCGCCTTCGCGCAGACCAAAGCCTTCGAGAAGGGTCTTTACATCAACGTTGAAGGCCAGTGAACCGCAGACCATGGCACGGTCTTCGGCAGGGTTCATCTTGGGCAGGCCCAGATCCGCAAAGACTTTGCCCGAGGACAGATTGTCCGTGACCCGGCCCCTATGATGAAACTCTTCGCGCGTTGTGGTCGGGTAGTAGTGCAGTTTTCCTGCCACCATCTCTCCGATCAGGGGATCACCTTCCAGACTTGCGACCAATTGGCGGCCGTATTCCAGTTCTGCCACCTCGCGGCAGGTGTGCATCATGATGACCTGATCGTATTTCTCGTAGGTTTCGGGTTCCCGAAGCAGGCTGGCGAACGGCGCAAAACCGGTGCCCGTGGACAAAAGCCACAGACGTTTGCCCGGCAGCAGCGCATCATGCACCAAGGTTCCGACGGGCTTGGGGCGCAAGATGATTTCGTCCCCGACCTGAATATGCTGCAAGCGGCTGGTCAAGGGGCCATCAGGAACCTTGATCGAGTAAAACTCCAACTCTTCGTCCCAAGCGGGCGAGGCGATGGAATAGGCCCGCAGCAAGGGTTTGCCCGTGTCGCCCATCAATCCGATCATCACAAATTCACCTGACCGGAACCGCAAGGACCGCGGGCGCGTGACGCGAAAGGAAAAAAGACGATCCGTCCAATGGGTGACGGCGGTCACGATCTGCGCGTCGGGCAGATGCGGCTTGGCGGGGCGTTCGGCGGTATCTGTCATGGGCGCAGCTTCGGTCATTTTGGTCGGCCTTCGCAATAGGTCTTTGTGGTGCGCGGGAAAAGCCCCAAATCAAGCCTTCAGTCTGGCAAGATAGTCGTGGGCCTGCCAATCGGCGCGGGCAAGCCATTGCTCTTGCGGTTGGCGCAGGGCCAGATCGTCAGGAATTTCCACCGAGTCAAAGCCAACGCGGCGGGCCATGGCATATTGATCTGAAATGACCGGCCCCAGCGCGCGCAATTCGCCGGTATAGCCCATCATCCGCAGGCGGCGCGCGAGGGTGAATCCGCGGCCATCGCTGAAGGCGGGAAAGGCCACGCGGATCAAGTTGATTTTATCCAGATAGGGCTGCACCGCGGCCGGATCATCGGTGTTAGCCAGGTCAAGCGTGCCGGTATGGCTTGAAACTTCCGCCAAAGTTACGGCGGCGACGGGGGCAGGGGCCGAAAAGCCCCGATCGGTAACAAGAACGCTCATGCGGCAGACTCCTTGGGTGTGCGAACGGCCTTTCCATTGATGAAATGGATGCCACATTCGGTTTTTTC
>CANHLE010000150.1 GCA_947461435.1 Paracoccaceae bacterium
ACAAATGCAAAAACCCGCACGGTTGGTGCGGGTGTTAGGCAAGTAACGATGGTTGCGGGGGCAGGATTTGAACCTGCGGCCTTCAGGTTATGAGCCGCAGCTGCCAATTTTCTGAAACCACATTACTTCAATGACTTATGCGGCAAGCATTTGAAATAACGCATTATTTCTCTGGTAACAGACGGCTTTCGCCGTCTTTCGGCGGATCGAAACGCGCGCCAAACCACATTCATGGGTTGACCAGACGTTGACAAGACAACCGATCATTTGGCCAAGAGATCATCAGCAACCTCACTTCGCTACCATCCGGTCGGCGCGACGGGTAGCTTTGTCAGACAACACTTCAGCCTAAGTGATGAACATCAAGTACCACCTATTGTCTCGCCAACGCACGCCTGAGCGCTCGATTCCTTGGTTGATTTGGTTCATCCCCCGGATGCCGACCCCCGCCTTTCCAGTCGTTGGTCCCGAGCCAGTCTTCGAAATAGTAAAGCCAAAGGTAGGTCCACGGAACGATGGTCTGGTCGATCCGCTTCGTTGGCTCCCACTCCCCTGTTCCTGGAAGATTTAAGCAGAGACGGACAGGATTGTTGTAGACATGAGGTAGGGGACGATCGCTTGCAAGAAACTGCAGATCCGGGTCTGCTATCTGAACGGATGGCGTTTCCCCGGGTCGGTAGGCAATATTCACTTGGTAGGTGCGTGCGAGAGGAGTCGGCTGAACTGCCATTCGCCAGGTTAGCTTCTCGCCGCTCAACGTCCCCGCACCCTCGATGGTCGGATTTGAGCGCAGAAACAAGAGTTGCTGCGAGAGCGTTAGATTCTGCCGCCCACCATTTCCGATCATTGATCGCCGAAGAAAGTATTCGCGGGAACAATCGTTGATGCCGCTACCTTCGACGTCGTCAGGCCGACTAGGGGCGCTACGGACAGTAGGCCAGATTTGCGACCATCCGATACCGCATCCACCCGGTTGCCCAATACCCGACCGGTAACACCGGATCCGAATGATCGCTCCATATTCAGAGACAAGCGGTCCTGTCCGATGGCGTCGCGAAGGGCTTCGAAATCGGACAAGGCTTGCGCGTGCCACGCGTAAAAGGCAGGTGCCCGGCGAACATCCTTGTTCCAGTTGTCCGCGAAGTTTTCCCCATTGGTCGTCTCATTCAGGATGGCATAACCCCGCCGTCCATCCACAATGGGGCGGTCGATGAAGTGCGGCATCATCCGGATCGTTTCAACCAGCAGATCCATTTCGTCTTGGAAGACGTGCTTCCGCACGCAATAAGCATAGGACTGCATCGCAAGGGTGGTAATGATCACGGAAATCGGGGCCACGTCTTGCGTGTTGCTCTCGTAAAAAACGTCGCGGTGCCGTTTGAGCAATTGCACGATGCGGCGCAGGATACCCTTCATTGCTTCTCGGACAGGGAACGGCTCCACCGTTGCCTCGTCTCGTTGCATGGCGATGAACTTACCCACAAAGGTAGGTTGGAGTGCAGCCCGCTCGTCAAACAATGTTTTGTAGGCACGCGGATTTGTCGGATGCCATTCTTTCAAGGCCCTGTCGGGTACCAGTTCGCCCCGGTTGATGCAGGCCGGGTTTGCGATAGTCGGGGACAGGTCGAGGTGAAAGTCCCCCGCATAGTTAAGTCGCCAGCAGCGCTTCTTTTCTTCGAGAAGGCGCACGTAGGTGGAATGTTCCTTGAGCCGATTGCCTACTGCCGTCTTTAGGGCCGCCGGGGAGATGCCTGACGCGATACCTGCACAAAAGCAGATGAGGTCGACATCGAATTCCCGCCGACCGATTGGCTTCACGGCCGTTCCAAGCGCACTGGATCCGTGAAGATAGACCAGAACACTGACAAGTAGCGGATCAGTCGATCCGGAAAGCCAGTCTCCGACGGCACCATAGCTCTGGCGCGCACGATCAAACTGGGTCTCGGTGAGGTCGAGATCCTCGCCTATCTCGCCCAGGATGGTGAATATCTGCGTGCGTCGACGGATATCACTGTCGGTCAGCGGCTGTCGCAACATCTGATTCATGCCGCATTCTCCTTGAGTTGATAGACCGGCACGAAGGTATCGGCAGGCTGGGTGAAAAAGATCGGGGTCAGGTGGGGCTTTGCTTTTCGGGCTTCTGACATGCCGAGGCCCTTGAGGCGGCCGATCTTCGTGGTGTCATCCAAGGTGAAGAACCCGCTCGGTACAGACGGCGAAACGCGGTAGATGCGATCCCCATCGTAAGGGTGTCCCGTCAGAAGCTTTGCCATGCCCAGGGCGCCATGTGATTGCCCATCCGCGTAAAGGTTGAGGACTTTGAGGCCGAGCCCGGCAAACCCGGGACTTTCGGGCAGCATGTAGACCTCATCCAGGCACCCCAGGCTCAGGATGCGCAGGTCTGACGGATGCCACCCCAGGAGAGTGATGGCTTCGACGACAGCAATGGCTGTGGGATTGTTGGCCCACGTCCCGCCATCGGTCAGTCCGATATCATCAGCAGTGCGATGTCGCTTGAAATACGTAGGTGCTGCTGCAGTTGCCAAAGCGGCATCCAGCGCAGTCTTGCGATAATCGGTTTGTAGGCGCGCGTGATGCGCAGTCTTGTAGATATAAGGGCTGCGGAGATCGGCATCCCACGCCGGGATCACCAACCGGGTCTGTGATTGCCCGATCAGATCGTCGTTGAGAACGGCCTTGAGTTCCTGGGCAAGAATTGCTGCATCGTGCTTTGGCCCGATAGCGTGCCGCCCTGTAGCGGTGAGGGTGCGCCAGGCCTGCCGAAGCCTACCCGGTGGTCCATCATCCGCATTGTCCTCGCCGAAAATCACAGGCCCGCGACGCTCGTAAAGACCTAGCAGTTCCTTTGCCGTGCGTCCGAGACCAAGGCCCAATGCGATGATACCACCCGTCGATGTGCCTGCGATGAGATCGAAATAGCGCCCAATGGGCTGGCCTAGATCCTCCTCGAGCCCCGCGAGGAACGCAACTGGCATCGTTCCCTTGATCCCGCCCCCGTCGATGGAGAGGATGCGACGTATCTGCCTGTTGTTCCTGCTGCCGCTCATTCCGTTGTCCCTTGTGTTTCTGCCATTCAGCCCTTCGGCGGATACGGGTCCCTGCCATAGGTGTTGCGCTCGCGGATGCGGCCGTTCTCGCCATGGATCAGCATTTCGCTGCCTTGCCGGATCGCGACTTCACGTGCCGCGCTGATGGCTTCGCGTTGCGTACCATGAAGTGAAGTGGCGCGCTCGTTGCCTGCACCCCTGACAGCCCATCCGCTTGCATGAGGCACAACATGTTGATTTTTCTTGGTCATTTTGGCTTTTTTACCTCTATCTTCATTGACGCTTCGTCAACCTTGTGTTTATATATACACCAATATATGGCGTTTATCAACCGCTGCAACGTCGATGGGAGAGAACCATGTTCGGACAAAGGCTCAGGCTTGCCCGCAAGCAGGCAGGACTGTCTATGCAAGCACTTGCGGAAAGTTTGACTCCTGGCATTTCGGCACAGGCAATTAACAAATACGAGGCGGATAAGATGATGCCGTCCTCTGCCGTGCTGGTCGGCCTGAGCAAATCCTTGGGAGTGTCGCTCGATTTCCTGATGGGCGGCCAAGTGCACGCGCTGCAGTCACTTGAATGGCGGAAGACCTCGAACGCCTCCGCACAGGACCGAGCCAAGGCAGAGATGGTCGTGATCGGGAAGCTCGAAGACTATCTGGCAATCGAGGACATTCTTGAAATCCACCAGCATGACAACCCCTTCGCGGAAGTTCGGATTGATCGAGTGGACGGAGACGGCGCACTCGACAAAAAGGCGCTCGAAGTTCGCCAGAAATGGCAGCTGGGGATCGATCCGATACCCAGTATGACTGCCCTTCTTGAGGATAAGGGTCTGAAAGTCATCGAGACCGATCTTCCGGAGCGCATCAACGGCATGGCATGCCATGTCGAACGGGCTGATCTCCCACCGACCGAAGTAATTGTTGTCGCGCGCCAAACCAACGTCGAGCGCAAACGGTTCAATCTTGCCCATGAGCTGGCGCACAGGATCATCGCCGGAACCGGAAATGCTTCGATCCGGCTGGAACCAGCGATGAACCGTTTCGCCGGAGCTTTCTTGATACCAGCTGAACATCTTACTGCCTTGGCCGGTGAAAATCAGCGCGGCGTCACCTATCACGAGATCATGCGGCTCAAGCGCACCTACGGTGTTTCAGCCGCTGCGATGCTGATGCGGCTTGGTCAAGTAGGTATCCTGTCGAGAGCGGCAGTCGAGTATGCTTTCAAGACCTATGCCCGTAGCTGGCGAAGCACTGAACCAGAGGCAATTGAAGATGGCGAAGGCTTTGCTGCCTTCGAAGTTCCACAACGCTTCGAGGGTCTGGTCTGGCGTGCCCTTGGAGAGGAACTGATCTCGCCGGTCCGAGCGGCGCAGATGCTGGGCCTGCCCTTGAACATAGTCGAACGTGCAATCAGGGGGCCCCGCGACCTGTGACCTGCGTTGTAGTCAACGATGCGTCGTGCCTGATTGACCTCCGAAAGGGGCAGCTCCTTCACGTCCTGCTGCAGCTTCCGTATCAATTTATCGTGCCGTTGCCGATCCGCGAGGAAGAGCTTCTCGATTTCACACCTGAAGAATGGCGCGTTCTTGAGGACGGAGGGCTCACGACATACGACCTTTCTGGCGAGGAAGTGGCGCTCGTAATGGCGCTGAAACTAGAGCACCGCGGCCTTTCGGCGAACGACTGCTTTGCACTGGTGACTGCCGCCAAACAGGAAAACGGAATCCTCCTCACTGGGGACAATCAGCTTCGGAAGGTTGCCTCATCGAAGGAAGTACGAGTGCATGGCGTGCTATGGATAATCGACGAACTGCTTGCCGCCGGGGCATGCGAAACTGAACTCCTGATCACTGCACTTGAAATCTGGAGGGATGACCGTGCTGTGTTTCTTCCCAACGCCGAGATCGAAAAACGACTGCGGAATCTCTGACTTCCAAAACGTAACGCCGTTGCAGAAATCTGACCGCAGTTGATCTAACTCATTGATCTCCTTAACCGGAATTCTCCCCCTCACTTCAATTCCACCTTCCGCCTGTATTCCGCCCTCTGCCCCATGCTCTGCCTTGATAACCGCGCGGGTCTACGCCTGTGTCGGGTTGCAAGGAGGCCGGGCACATGGTCAAGAGATTGAAACTTAACGGGAAAGCCCTGCGCGATGCGGAGCCGAAGCCGGGCGTCAGCTATCAGGTCTTTGACACCGAGGTGATCGGGTTTGCCGTGCGGGTACAAGCCTCGGGCGCGCGGACCTTTACCATCGACTATCGCCATGCGGGACGACAGCGGCGGATGAACATTGGCCGCTGGCCGGAGTGGAGCGTGACGGCCGCCCGTGAACGCGCCAAGGAATTGCGCCGCGCCATCGACGAAGGGAACGACCCTTTGGCGGTGCGGGAGGATTTTCGCGAGGCCCCGCGCGTCAAGGACATGATCGACCGCTATATCCGGGAACACTTGCCGAAGCTGGCGAAGAACAACGCCGGGGATCAGACCTCGATGCTGAAGAAGATGGTCGAACCCAACTGGGGCAACAAGCTGGTGACCGAAATCACCAAGTCCGACGTCGCCCGGTTCCTTGATTTCGTGGCAGAGGGCCGCCCCCGCCCCAGCAAGGAAAAGCCCAACAACCGCGCGCGCAAGCTGCAAGGACACAAGCCCACCCCGATCCGGGCAAACCGCACCGGCGAGGTGCTGCGCAAGATGTTCACGCTGGCGATGGAATGGGAATGGCGTGCCGACAATCCGGCGCAGGGGTTTCACCGGCGCATCGAAGAGGCGCGCGAACGCTTTCTTGGGCCCGACGAACTGGCCCGGATCGCAGCCGTTCTCGACAGCGCCGAGGATCAGCGCGCGGCGTCGATCATCCGCATGTGCATGCTAACTGGTGCCCGTGTGGGCGAGGTGCGGACGGCGCGGTTCGAACAGTTCAACCTCGATTATGTCGTCTGGTCCAAACCCGCCTCGACCACCAAGCAGCGCAAGATCCACCGCGTCCCGATCTCGCAGGAGGTGGTGGCCATCGTCCGCCAGCGCCAACTGGTCGTCCCGAAGGGCAACCCGT
>CANHLE010000151.1 GCA_947461435.1 Paracoccaceae bacterium
GAGCTTCGCCAAGGCCGTCGGGGTCCAACAGATAGCTGACACGTCCGCGCCCCTCTGGGTGCTCGTTCAAACGGCCATAGACAATATGGCTGATCCGCAAGGCAGGGGCTTTGTTCAGTTCTGTTTCACGAGGTGGTTGAGCCATTTTTGATCCTCTCTTACACATGCGCAAATGGGACCATGGTGTTTGCGCTTTGCAGAGCGTTAAGTTTCGGTAGGTAGTTTTTTCTCAAAATTATGAAACTAAACGTTTTATGAACCGCCAAAATACGATTTCAGCCAGCGTCATAGAGAGACATTAACAAATCCGGATTGCGACCACGTCCTTCCAACTCGTCAGTCAATTGCTGCAAGAGCGGTATGTAACGGTCGGCAATTGGTTGCAAAGCGGTGAGGCGTCTCGACCTGCGTTCCAAGTCAGCACTTGTTGTGGCAAGGGCAATCTTGAGTTTGTCAGCCAAAGGATCGCGTCCAACTACCAACGCATTCCGGCGTTTGAGGCGCCAGCGCAAGAGGCCTCCAAGAAGGAATGGTGCGTAGAGGAATTTGGTGTACCCGGTTCCGAGCTCAGCTTTGAATTCCATCAGGACGCGCTCACCAATGATCTCGACATCGGCACGCTCTAGATGGAGTGGAGCACTGTCGGAGCGGGACAGTAGAAAAGCCAAAGCGGCGGTCTCTTGCCTATAGGTCCATTCATGCACCGGTTTAGAAAGGATGATCGAAAGCGCATTTCGCTCCTGATCAGCATTACGACATGTGCGACCGAAGCCTTGATAAACTAGGGTCCAGCTGGCCTGATGACGTGCGAATGGATGGCCCCGATCCATTTGGCGAGCCAAGAGTGCATCCAATAAAAGACGTGGTACCACGTCAGGCGATCGGCGAAACTGCCACGTCAAGAACTTCAGTGCCTCGTTGTCGACGTTAAGCTCCCCAGCTGCTTGGCCTTTCACCAATTCAATCGCTAAGAGGGTCAGCCGTTCCAGCTCGGCAATTTCAGTAGCCGGTACGCCGGACGGAAGTGCGCCGTCGCTTGAGATTGCGAAGGCTCGTGTCGGGCGCGCTGCAAGGCGCGTTGCCAAGGATTTCCAATCCGGACTTCTCAGCTTTGTATTGTCTTTTAAGGCTTGTGAAAGACCGTTCGTACCAGTCGTTCCTTCCCAAGCTAAGGCGCCATTGGGCAGTACCAGACGGGCGGGAATTGTAGCGTCGGCCTCACCCAATTCTGCAATGAGGTCTTCCCAAGGCCGCTGAATTTCTTCCGCAGTCTCCCAATCAAGGACGAATAGTCGTGACAAAGAGGGGGCTTCGACGATCAGTTTTGCTCGTCCTGAAGCTGGCCGTTGCTCTACCCGTAATTCGACCGGCACCGCGTTTTGCAGCGCAGTGTCTAGCTCGATTCGCGCCTTGCGCGGCCAAGGGGCGAGTTCTTTGCGGATATGAACTGAGACGCTGCTTTGCCCAGATTGGATGGCAAATCGCGCTGGTTTTGGAGAGCGGTAGACCTCACCCGCTGGCAAAGTTTCAGAGGCGTCAATAAGGTCGTAACTCTCTGCAGAACCTTCACCCAAGACGATTGTCGATATCTGCGGCAAAAAATCGAAGTAAACCGGTAGGCCAAGGGCAATCCGCTCAGCCGCAATTAGCGCACCTTGAGCTACGGCTCCCGGTGAGCCGGTCACAAGCAGGCCCGGCAGGACCTTAGCCATTGAGGCTATCAGATCGGCTCTCAAGGTGCCTTCTGTCAAGGATTCTAGCAATATGACATCACAGTTTGCTAGTGATGCGAAGGCATCGGGGACTGGCTCGGGCAGAGGCATTGCGTTGGGTGGGGTCAACTGGACGAAGTCTCGCCTTGCGTTGCGATAAAGCTCAGGTTCCGCGCTGCCCACCAACGCGGTTTTCGCTACGGCTTGTGATGCGGTGGCCCAATCTTCGCGCAGGTCATGAGAAACACGAGTGTTGGATTTGGCCGTTTGAAAGAGCCCCTCATATCCCAACCCGCAATCCACGAATTCAGCGGGCTTTTTGCGTTCCGGCGCCAGAATTGGCCCGGTAGGCGTGAGCACCTGTCGCAAGCGGAGAGTTTGCACCGTAAATCCGCCGGAAACATGGCCTATCACGCCAACCTGTGTGCCGTCGCTTAGTTCGCGCAGCGTCAAGACCGCTAGAACAGAGCGCCAAACCAAAAGTCCGCGCCCCAGACGTGCTTTGGCCATGGCATCGACTAACCGCTCCTGTAAGCGTTCTGATGTCTCTGGCCCCTCTGAAATGGCTACAACCGAGACGTTGGCCCCATCCGCCAGCCGTGACAACGTCGCCGCTAACTGAGCAACTTGTGCAGCATCGTCGCGCAAAACATCATGGGTCAGTCGGCGGCGCTCGGCTCTCCCTACTTCGCCCCAGCCGCCGCCTCTGCCGTGCGGCGCGATGCTTGCTTGCGCTCCACCTAACCATCTGCTGCCTTTGGCTGTGCTTACTTGTACTACGGCAGATCGAAAGACGCTTCCCGTGAGGTAGTTCCCCGCTACTTCGTCGCCGTCAGCACCAATACTCCAGTTGCGCGCTGCACGGTCATTCCAACCATTCAAGTCGTAGCCACAAAGCTTTCGTGACTTCATTTGGCGCCCCAAAGATCGCTTAGCAGGAATTGAGCGATTGCCTGACGACCCAACATCAGGCTTTCCCCTTCTGCGTCAAAGGCAATGGCGTGAACATGAACACCGTCTTTGGTGGCCACCGCGGTTTCTGGATCATTATGGCCAGGTGTAAGGATCAATCCATGGCGTAGGCGCTCTTGGAAGGCCTGCCGGCGCTGCAAAGCGGTGAGACGGTTTAATGCGCCACTGACTGCGGCTGGCACGTCTAGGCGCTCCATAGCGTGAGGGGTCCAGATCGCCACGCTATGTGGAAAAGCTGTATGGTCCATCGGATCGGAGATCCGCAAAGCCACATGCGCGCGCGCTGCAGTCAACAGTGTGCCAGGTCGCTCGGGCCGGGCCATAACCTCAACCACACGAGAGTGACGCTTTAGCCAGAAGACCGCAATCGGGCGATCTTGGTCGAACCATAAGCCTCGGACCGCTTCTGATCGGAAGCGGATCGGGGATTGCGCAATGAGCTCGGCTCCATCGATGTCTTGTATAGCGAGAACTACCGCCAGAACCGAGAAGTCGGTCCAGGTCTCGGCTTGCCACGCCCATAGCTCGTCCAGCGCTTTCTCCCGACGCAAGAGACGCTCCCATGCCTCCCGGACAGCCGCATAATTATGGTTTTCCATAAGAACGTAATTCGGCTGTATATCAGACGTAGCAAGGCCGATGCCCAAAGTTTTAAGTTCTTCTGCCATCGCTTTGCAAAGCTTCACGAAGGATGCGACCTGTTTGTAACGTGTGGTGTTTTTGGCCGTAGGATGTTCGCGAAGCCATTCGCGACCAGCATCGGCAGCGAGGTGTACGTAGGCGTTGGCAACTCTGTTTTCGAGGGTGTCAAAATCTTCGTTTCGAACAACGGCCAAGATCCTTTGTTCTGCTCCCGCTCGCTCGGCAATAGTTCGGCCCGGTTGATGGGAGAGCCAGCGCATGGCGGGGCGGTCCATCTCTTGAACACGATCCAAGGGCGTCAATTCCCGATGCCTGCGCAGCACGCGGCGAATTTGCTCGCGAAGGGACTTTAAAATTGGGCTCATCTCACGAGCTTGGCGGACGATTTCTGCCATGCGCGGGTCTGCCTCGTCTTCCGCTCTGTCCCAAGCAGCCTTGAGCCGAGGCCAAAGAGCTGTTGGTTCATCCAGTGCCTCGCCAAGTTCTTGCACGCGCGCCGTCACCTCGTTCATCCGCCGCAACGCTTGTCTCGCGTCCTCGTCAGCTTCGTTTTCGCGTCCGCGTCTAGGACGGACCAAAAAACCTTCTCGGTCGGGGGACGCGGCCTTCGCCCGGCGCGGGTAGGGGTGCTGTAACAGGTGGTGCCCCTCCCTTCGGAGCATCCCGTCAATCGCGCGATCGACCTCCCAACGCATGAGGCGACTACTTTCCCCTGCGGCCTCTTGCTCTGAGGCTTCAGTCAATAGGCAGTCGTCGGGGCCAAATGGATCACCATTTTCCAGCCCCGTATTCGCCCATGGCCGCGACAGTCGAAGCATCAGCGCATGACCCCCTTCCAGACGAATTGGCCAGTCAATTCAGCCGCATCCACAGAGGACTGGATCGCCTGTGCTAGGGCGTCGTCTCCCAAATCCGCGGCCATTTTGCGCAGGCGGCTGAATTCGCCATTCTTCTCCTCGACATCCACCCCGCGCAACTTGGGCAGAAGTCGCATCTCGATCTGGTCGGCCAGTGCCATGTCAACGCGATTGCTAATGCCTTCACCTTCGGGATAGGCGCCGGCATAAGCCAGAATAGCGCGGCCCAGACGGTGACCAAATGGCTTACCAAAACCCTGCATTAGGGTTAGCATCTCGTTTACTGTATTGCTCGCCTTGCTCCTACCTGCTTCGTCCAGACCTCGGGCGCACCATTTATCCCATTGATTACGGTCCAGCGCTTGTTCGGCACTTGCCGCCGTTGTGGTTTGGACGCGGGAAATTTTATTGGGCGCGCCGAAACGCAAGACATTGGCGCGGTCGACGACCTTGTCCGACAGCGATTGAGTGCTTTCGTCTTCGTTCATAGTGCCGGCGAACAAGAGGTTGTAGCCTGGGAAGATGCGCTGCGTAGATTTCGGAATTTCCAGTTCTATCTCGGCATCCTTTCTGAGGTTCTTGTCGTCTTCGCGCCCTTTTAGGGGTCGGCTCTCAAGCCGCGACAAGAAATCTGAGAAGTAGTATTCGACACGGGCAAGGTTCATCTCGTCCAACAGGACCATGAGTAACCTGTCCTGTACTGCATCTTTGTTGTTCTGGGTATCTAGCGCAAAGAGCGCGCGGGCCATGTCGGTTGGTCGAAAGCGACCCTCAATATAGTTGTAAAATCCCATCAGATCCTGAGGGCTGTCCCAGCGTGGCTGGACTGGTACTTGCAAGAACCCGATCCCCATCCCGGCGGCGTAATGGCGAGGCAACTGGCTCTTGCCTGTGCCTGAAATACCCGCAAGCACTGTCATTTGTGTCGACTCATTAACCTTCATGGCTGTGTGGAAGGCGCGCAAGGTCCGGTCAGGATAATCTAGTCCGAAGGCCTCAAATCGTCTTTTAACCCGCAACAGAGCCTCCGCCTCTGATGGGTTGGATTGAGTTGGCCACCCTCGCAACTGGGTAACCACTTCCGGCGGATTACGCAGATCGCGCAAGGGATCTTCCTCTGTGGGAGCTTCGTCAGTCGTAAGGCCGCGTAGTTTTGCTATCTCATGTTCCAGGACGGCCTTGCGTACGGAAAGAGCTGCAACGTCCTCCCCGGCCTCATCACGCTTCGCCCGTATCGCTGCCAATGCGGCCGCAGTATCAGCTTGCTCGCGCAATGTTTTGGCCTCATCGGCGCGCAAATCGGTCATTGCGGCGATTGATGCGACGAGTTCAGCTTCTTGCGCCTGAAGCGCCGCTAGCTTGGCCGTCTGCTGCTCAGCCTCAGACGCTAGGTCTAGCATCCTCAACCTAGCTGCTGCCAATGACGCTCGCAATTCGTCCGTTTCGCCTTGCGCAACTGTGAAAGTAGACTTTACCGCATCAAGCCGCGTCTCTGTATCACTAAGTTCGCTTTGCCGAGATGCAAGTTTGCCCTCTGCTTCGCCCAATTGATGGTGGATTTTTTCTGCCTCGGCCTGAAGTGCCCGCAGATCTGAAGTCTGGATTTGTAGAGCGTGGACTTCGTCTTGCAGGGATTTAACCAGGGTCGCCAGAGCTTCGCGCTCGGCTTTCATTGATTCAAATCGGCGCGCTGCTTCGTCGGCTTGGGCAAGGCGTTCGCGGAGCTCCTCCAGATCGTACCGGGCCTCGCCCACTGCTGCGTCCGCTTCGACTTTGGCAATATGAGCGGCCTCAAGCTCCATCCGAAGGGCCTCCACCTCGCTTCTGCGCTCTGCAGACTGGTTCCATTCTACCAACAGGGTGTCGCGCTGTCGTATCAAGGCATCCACCTCTGCCTGCACATCCGCAATCGTGGCGAGTGCCTTGCGACGCTGCTCGAGATCGA
>CANHLE010000152.1 GCA_947461435.1 Paracoccaceae bacterium
AGCGAGTTCCAACCCTCCACCCAAGGCATTGCCATGCATCGCGGCCACGATGGGCTTGGCACAAGATTCGATGTGGGCGATGACGCTGGGAAGGTCTGGCGCAACCGGCGGCTTTCCGAATTCCTTGATATCAGCGCCGCCCACGAACATGCGCCCCGCGCCCAGAAGGACGGCAATTTCAGCTTCATCCTGCACGAAGGTGTCAACGGCTTGGACCAATGCACGGCGCAGGTTCTGACCCAAGGCATTGACTGGCCCATTGTCAATGACAATGACCGCTATGGCACCCACGCGGTCGTAGTGCACGGGGCTTGAGTTTGGGTCGCCTTGTTCGGTCATCGAGGGGTTCCGGTTCTAGGGGCAGCGTTTGGATCATCTTGCGCGAGCCGCAAGGCGGCGGTCGCACGCCGTTCGCAGATCCGTTCCACGAAATCGAAAACACTTTCAATATCTATCGACAACTGGGCCGACAATTCTGCGTCTTGCCGGCGATTTGGATTCGCTGGTAGAACCCTTCAATCGCCCGGACAGATCAAGGACATGAACAAAGGGCTTTTGGTTTTGAAGACCCTTGGTTGGCGCTGCAAACTTTGGTGACGTCGTCCAACCGGCTAAGCGCCGATATTCTGTAGCCCAATCAGCGCGCCCTTCGTGAAGGGTTCCGTTTGGACACCGAAGGTTCGTTTCGTTTCCCCGACTTTGTACCTTGGGGTTTGGCCTATCGGCTCTGCGTTCAGACCAGATCATTGACAACGGAAATGCTGGACATTCGAACCTGCTGTGGCCACAAGTTCTTCTCTGAAATTGGCCAAATAGCTGATCGCCGGTCGCGCGGCACCGGCCCCGAGACCGCAACAAAGAGGGGAGCCGAGTTATGAAGGGTCGCGGCACAGGGGATCGGACAAAGGCCACGCCCCCCGGGTCTTTGGGCTTTTCAGGCCCGCCAGGCCAAAACCGCACCCGGCAGCGCCGCAAGATCTGGGTTGTACAGGGCCTGATCGCGCTGTCCTTGATCCTTGGGATGCAGTTGCTGAACATGGTGGCGGGCAACCTTGTGATGCCGACACCGCTGTCTGTTCTGCGGCAAGCGATTGACATGTGGGCGGACGGCACGATGGGCTGGGCCCTGTGGGAATCGCTGGCCGTTCTGGGGGCTGGGTTCGGGCTGGCGGCAACGTCCGGCGTCTTTTCAGGCATACTTTTGGGCGGTATTCCCTTTCTGGGCCGGGTCTTTGCGCCCTTCGTGACAGCCATGAATTCGACACCGGGCGCGGCCTTCATTCCCCTCATCATCGTCTGGTTCGGCCTTTATACCGAGGCCAAGATCGTACTGGTCTGGCATGCGGCGTTTTTCCCCATTCTGATCAGCACTGCGGCGGGGATTTCCACTGCAAACCGGGATCTGACGGAGATGGCGCAGTCCTTTGGCGCGGGACGGCGGGTTCTGTTTTGGCAGGTTATGGTGCCAGATGCTTTGCCGTCCATCCTGAGCGGGCTAAGGATTGGGGCGGCGGTCAGCACGGTTGGCACTGTCATCGCAGAATTGACCATGG
Organism: Paracoccaceae bacterium; assembly: GCA_947461435.1. Taxonomy (GTDB): domain Bacteria; phylum Pseudomonadota; class Alphaproteobacteria; order Rhodobacterales; family Rhodobacteraceae; genus CAIYZT01. The sequence goes on from CANHLE010000152.1 coordinate 1,554, forward strand.
CGCAATCCGGCCTTGGCGGCTTGATGATTGCGGCAGGAAACCGGTTTCAAATGGACAGGTATTTCGCCGTGGTCGTCGTGCTTATGGCGCTGGGTACCTTGATCAGTTTGGGTTTGCGACAGGCTGAGCGGCGCTTTGCCCGGTGGCGTGTTGTCATGGCCGAGGCGCGCTGAACATGGGCGAGGCCGCGTTGATTTCGCTGCAGCACGTCGGCAAGTCCTTCAAAGAAGGCACTCTTCAGGTGCTGGACGGCATCTCTTTTGATGTCCGCGCAGGCGAATTCGTTTCCGTGGTTGGCCCGAGTGGCTGCGGCAAGACAACACTTTTGCGCCTGATCAACGGCCTTCTGGCCCCAGATCAAGGCACAGTGCGGGTCAAGGGCGCGGCGCCTGTGCCGAATTCTGATCTGGCGATGGTGTTTCAGTCGGCGCGGCTTTTGCCATGGCGGACCGTGGCGGGCAATATTGACTTCGTGCTGGCTTTGCGGCGTCTGTCGCGCAAGGACAGCGCCGCGCGAACCATGGCGCTGCTTGGCGCGGTCGGACTGCGCGATTTCGCGGATGCCTACCCTCATGAACTGTCGGGCGGCATGCAAAGCCGGGTTGGGCTGGCCCGGGCCTTGGCGGTCGAACCGCAGGTTCTGTTGATGGACGAACCCTTTGCCGCGCTGGACGCCATGACCAGAGAAACCCTGCGCGCAGAACTGCTGCGCCTGTGGTCAAGGCGCCGGATGGCGGTTGTCTTTGTCACCCATGACATCGACGAGGCGATCCTTTTGTCGCAGCGCATCATTCTTCTGCGCCCCAGACCGGGCCGCATCGAAGAGATTGTAAGCGTCGATCTGCCTGAACCGCGCTGGCAGAATGACCCACGCGGCCTGCCCGCCTTTGCCCAGTTGCGCGGCCACCTGTGGGGCCGCATTCAAGGGATGGCCCGTGATGGTGTGGCGCTTGAAGACCTTGCGCGCGCCTTTCCAGAAACAGAGGGTCAACCGCGTGCAGAAGGATAAGCGTTCGTTGCTCAAATACAGAAGGCTTCGCGCGGGGAACTTGACCACGGTAGTTTCCGCCGACTGGGGCCCAGTGCGGACCGCCCATCTTCTAAAGTGGGCAGGCAGGTGATCTTTTCTGCGCTGATCAGGGGTTGGATGGGACACAACAATGCGTCAAAGGACTTGAAAGATGACTTCAGCCCGCTTGCCGTCTTCGCCCCTTTGGCGTGACCCTTGGCCTACCCAGAAGGACTTTCGACAATGATCGACAGACGCTCATTTCTTGCTTTGATCTCTGCCGCGACGGCGGGTCTTGCCACGGCGGCACGCGCCGACAGCGACGTTGTTGAATTGACCGTCGCCCTTGGGGTCGATGACGCCAATTTCAACCCGACCACGGCCTCGGTCTTCAAGCTGGCCGAGCAATTTGGTTATTACGAAAAGTACGGGGTCAAAGTAACCTTCGTGGCGCTGGACGGCACGCCGCAGGCGGTGGCGGCGCTGCAATCTGGCGCGGTTGATGCGGCCGATATCTCGCTGGATGCGGCTGTGCGCCTGAAAGCGGCGAACGGCATCAATCTGCGCGGCTTTGTGGCGGTTTCAACGGGCAGTCCCTTCTTGATCGCGGCAAAGGCCGACATCACCAAGATGGAAGACCTTGTCGGACGCAGCTTTGCCATTGCCGATAGTGGCAGCCTTGACCATGCGTTGACCCAAGCCGTGCTGCGCAGCTATGGCATCGCAGAAGATGGCCCGGCGTATGTGGCCATCGGGGCGCCCCTTGTTCGTATTCAGGCCCTTGCCGCCGGTCAGGTCGATGCAACCGCAGTGTCTTTCGGCACCTATTCTTCGATCGATGGCAAGGCGCCCGATGTTCATATCTTGTTGCCCGCCAAGGAGTTTTCGGCCCGCGCGCCCGCCTTGGCAAAATTCGTGGCCGCCAGTGATGAGACCCTTGCCGCCAAGGGTGAGGCCATCCAGCGCTTTACCAATGCCCTGATCGAAACGTCGCGCGACATGGCGGCCAATCCGGACAAGTGGATTGCTGCGGCTATTGCCGCCCGTCCCGATCTTGAGCCAGAAAAGATCAAAGGTACGTCAAAGGCCATTGCCGACCGCTGGTGCGTCAATGGTTGTATGAACCCCACGAAGATCGAAGAATCCGTCGCCTTCGTTTATGCGAACCCCGATTTCAAGGACATCCCGGTTCTTTCGGGCCGTGAGGTGGTGGATCTCAGCTTTACAACCAAAGCGCTGGAGCTTCTTGGCATTGACACAGGGACTGGGATGGATGGTCGGCCCTAACTGGGCCACCTTCAAGGGCATTTGCATAAGGCAGCGCCGGAATATTTATCGCCTGCATCGCCGGGCCAAAGCCGTGGCGGCAAAACACCACTATTCTATTTGAATTTCAGGCGTGGGTTGGATGCGCCGCGATTTGTTGGCGTCTGGCCGGCACGGCGTGGCATTCAAACCCGACGACCTGAAAGAGCTTCACGTTCTGCTGGAGGCATTGGCTGAGGTCCAGCGCCAAAGATTGCAGCCCTCTACGCGGGGTATTGCCAGCCGGAAGAATAGCCAGATTATCCCAATCTCGCCGCTGCACAGGGGTTCGCGACAGGCTGCATTCAGCAGAATCGGGCCCGCGAAGAAGCGAGGAGAGTGATGATGGAATTGTGCATGCCAACGGCTGCACATACTTTTGGGATATTATTCCCTAAGGTACTGAAAAAAATGGCAGGAGTTGGGGGACTCGAACCCACGACCCTCGGTTTTGGAGACCGATGCTCTACCAACTGAGCTAAACTCCTAAGGCCGTATTGGGGATTACGGCAGGCGGGGCGGGGCGTCAAGTGTGGTTTGCAGAGACGATGCGCCTTTGAGCCCCCTGTTGGCGAAAACCTCCCACCATTTGGGGCGTGATCCGCGGTAACTGTGCGATTTTGGGGCAAGCGACTGCAGATTGGGACGGTCAAATGCGCCGGTCACAAGGCCGACGCTGGGTGCGTCATCCACAGCGCCAAGAGTTGATCCGCACAGGGCACAAAAGGCGCGCTGGGATGTGGGCGAGGATCGCCACAGCGCAGGTGCACCGCCCTTGCCGTCCCAAATGACGGCTTCCTTGGGATAGCTCACCCAAACCAAAGCCGGCGCGCCAGAGTGTCGCTGACACATATGGCACGAACAACTGTGGGGGTGCTGGGGTACCCCTTTTGCCCGAAACCGGATGTGCCCACACAAACAGCCCCCTGTTAGCTCCATTCTTGCCCCTGAAATCGTTGCCAAAAGCAGCAAAGGTAGTGTCCCGCAGTTTGCGATTCAAGTCGGACGGCTGACAGGCCTGCCTTTTCGAAGATGATTGCAAGGGGTCGCTACAGCGTGCACGATCAAACCATAGGTCTGTGGTTTGACCAAAGTTCGCATTTTCGCAGTGTCAGGTAAGATGATTTTATCCCGTTCAGAATTTCAGGATCGCCCTTGGCACGCCACTCCGCCCCTAGATATGGTTGCGGCCTTGGCCGTGTCGTCCATGTTGGGGCCTGAGGAAAGTCAGCTATATCATTGGGTTGGCCGGCGCGCCCAGGGGCTTGGCGCCACAGTGGATCTGGGTGCTTTCGCGGGCGGGTCTGCGGCCCGTCTATTGTCGGGCCTCACCCTTTCGGGACATCGCCACCACCTGCACGCCTATGATTTCTTCACGGCCACGGGCAAGGCCCGCGCGCGCTGGGTGCCTGATGCCAAACCGGATTCCAACGGTGTTGCGGATATTCTTCCCCATGTCATGGCGCGGTTGGCGCCGTGGCAAGGGCAATTTACTTTGCACCGGGGGGATATCGGGCAAGCGAAATGGTCAGGCGATCCCATCGAAATTCTGGCTGTTGACGCGGCAAAATCCACTGCTTTGACCGACCACACCGCAACCCAGTTCTATCCTGCCTTGTTGCCGGGGCAGTCCGTGATCATGCATCAGGATTTTCTGCATGACATCTTGCCGTGGATTCCGGCCCAGATGGTGGCCTTGCGGGACTGCTTTGAACCCCTTGCCAAGGTTGAAAACGATTGTCTGGTGTTCATGTGCCATCGGGTGCCAAGTGCTATGGAGTTGCAGGGCGCACGGACGGACGGGCTGAGCGATGGGGACCTGTGCCAGCGTGTTCTTCTGGCCGCTGACTGGCTGAAAGCCATGGTTCCAGAACGCAGATTCGAAAAGATGATCCACAAAATCCAAGCCAATCCCGGCGTGCGTATTGGCTGGAAGATGAAATAGAAGAGGGCGCGCGGGTTTGTCCGCGCGCCCCGAGATTGGCAGATTAAAACGTCACTCGAGGATTTTGGAGACGACGCCTGCGCCGACGGTGCGGCCGCCTTCGCGGATGGCGAAGCGCAGTTTTTCTTCCATCGCGATCGGGGCGATCAGGCTGACGTTGAACTTCAGGTTGTCGCCCGGCATCACCATTTCGGTGCCAGCAGGCAG
>CANHLE010000153.1 GCA_947461435.1 Paracoccaceae bacterium
GCACAGATCGGCGACGGAAATCCCGGCCTCGTGCTCCTTCAGAATGCCGATGATCTGGTCTTCAGTGAACCTGTTGCGCTTCATCTCTGGTCCTTTCGGTTGGGCCAGAGTCTACCTCAAACTGGATCAGGTGGAGGGGGCAACGTCAGAGTTCATCGTGGCGCTATGCTGGTGTCGCTGAATCGGATATCTATTCCATCACAAACGGTGTCGAGGCTGAAATCCGGATCTTCATCTCCGGCGGCTCAGCGTCAGACCGCTGATCTGTAACACGATAGTGTCAGCTTTTATGCCGAAGTTCCGGTAAAGATCTCCAATATCGCCAGTCTGCCCCAAATGCGCGATACTGCATCTCATTTGGCGTGTACTCCAAGGGCCAAAACGGTGCGAAATAGATCCGAATCACGTGCTTGCAACATTCGAGGCCCGGGTCACTAAGACTAATGCTTTCTGCTGAATTGAATTGAAGAAGGTTTCAGAAAACCTCATTGCATTGACTCAGATTTCACAAGTTGAATTGCGAACAGTAAAGCTCTTGCGGAGCCAATAACTTTCTGCGGCGGGGCCAAGGGAACTCCCAGGTGGTAAATTATGTCGTCGCCACACAATTAAGGCGAACGGGCGCGGCTGATCACGTTGCTTGGTGATCTGCACTGGCTGCATGCATCGCCTCTTCGGCAGGCGTCCGTACATCGCTGATCGTTTCGGACGGACGGGAACTGTTCGGCACTGGGGATGGTGAGGGGGGGAACGGACGCTCGACAAAAGCGCCGCGCTCAGCGTCGAAGGTGGTCTCGGTCAGATAACCCCTGCGATTGTGGATGATACGGTGTGGTCCCAAGGTTGGCTCCGATGCTCCGATGAGGAGACAAATTGTTTTACGCCAGTCGTATGCTCCGTTGGTTGATCGTGCCCCGGTCCTAGGGCGCGTCTGTTCGCGCTTTCTGCGATTGCGTTTGCGAACACCGCAGATACTGAGAACGGTAACCTTGCAGCGACCTTGCTAGTTGGGACATGCATGCCTTCATGTCCCGGATGACTGGCGCCGAGAGTTCAACGCTGCCCTGGGGCAAACAGCCCATCCGGGTTTCGACAAAACCGGCGATGCAAAGGGTGAATCTACCTTTGCCGTTTGCGGCATTGGTCTGCTGAAATCCTTCGGCCCCGCCTGAGTGCGTTTGGATGCACAGAGCGCAGACTGTGGCCATTATCAGTCGTGAAATCATGGTATCCTCCTGTTATAAATTCACTTCCCGGCAAAATTGTTGCGCCGAGCCAATTCGAGAATGGGCAAGTTGCGTTCCTGGGAGTTGCTTTAAGAACCCTCCGCCGGCTTACAGCGGTTCAGGGCAGAAGAGTCTCGACCGCAATAGATTGATCGATGGGCAGCGGCGTCTCGCAGTTCAACGCTCCAACCGCGACCGTTTTCTTTGCGTCTATTGTGCAAAGAACTTGACCATGCGCCGGAAAGAAGTTCGACAGCAGATAGGCGATCAAGTCGGCATGCATCATGCACCTTTTGCGTCTGTCGGATGGCGGTAGGCTGTGTGTCGTTGAAATCCGGTAAGGATGCTCTTTCCCATTTTTCCGTGAAAAACTGGATTATCTAAGTGCGTTGATTGCGTGCAAAGGCGTCGGGCGACCGGTGCCTGTGACTGACTTTTTCGGCCGTGGTGCCAGATGCTTGTGATATTCAAGCGCCGGAAGACAACGCGCCGTTGCGATCAGCGGTTCAGTTGTTGGCGGTCAACGGGTCGATAATCTGGGGTATCTCAGTGATTTTGGCAAAGGGAAGTCCGCTGAGCCCCGCGTGGCGCCGGATCTCTTCCTCACTTTCAGCGAGATATATGCAAAAGGTCTTGTCCCCGGCGACATAGGAATGCTGCCATTGGATGGATGGCCCGATGCTGGCCAGCGCCTTGTTGGAGGCGCGGGCTGCACCGCAAAGTTCGGTCAGCGAAAAATCACCAACCCCTGGAATATCCCGTTCGATTATATAGCGTTTCATGGTTCACCTCTTATTCCACAAGCCTTGCCTGCTGTTACAGCGTCAGATTGCCCTTACATTCGCTGAAGGCAAAACCAAAAATTCTTTGGTGACAGAAGGGAAATCTTTAGTTTCCACGCTTGATCTTTTGCGGACTAAAGATAATCTTTTGTAATGACGCAAATCTCGCATCTCCGTTCGTTGCAGGCATTGGATATGGCCATTCGCGAAGGTTCCTTGAATCGCGCGGCCGGACGGCTTGGCATTACACCTGCGGCCGTAGGGCAGCGTATTCGGGCACTTGAGGATTTTCTGGGCACCGACCTTTTGCTACGCGGACGGTCCGGCCTGACCCCTACAACCGAATTACAGGCGGCCCTCGCAGATTTGCGCCTTGCCTTCGACAGTCTGCAAAGGGTTACGGAGTGCCTTGATTTTCAGAGGATGAGTGAAATTCACATCGTGGCCGATCAGGATTGGAGCGAACTTTGGCTCCAGCCTCGTCTGCCCAGCTTTCAACGTGCTTTCCCCCATATCCGCTTTTGCATCAACGGCGCAGGTGATGTGCCTATGCGCATCGGCTCGCCCGATCTGCGCATCACCTACGGCGACGATACCGGCGATCCGCTTTACCGCGATGTCCTTGTGCCGGTGACCGAGCCTGACAATCCGCGTCGTTTGAAAGATTGGGACCCGGTTTTGCAAATGGAAGGCATGCCGCTTTTACACATGAAATCCCATCGGGAAGGTCCCGACAGGCCGGGTTGGGTGGAATGGTTCGATCTTTTTGGCCATCGAAAGACTGGGCAGGATCGTGGTGTCCATTATCCCAGTGCCCGTATCGCGATCGAGGCAGTTCGCCAGAGTGTGGGTTTTTTGGTATGTGGTCTTTCCTTGGTTCTGCAAGATCTTGCTGATGGTACGATTGTAATGCCCTTTCCGGCCACAGATCACCTTTTGGCTCCGCATCCATACCGGTTGCGGATCAACCCCTCTGCCGCCAAGCGACCGCAGATCGAACGCTTCACAGCTTGGCTTTGGGCAGAGGCGGCAGTGACCCGGCAGCAGATTGAAACGCTAACTCAGTCTTGATCGTTTCTTGAAAGAAGCGCTAAGTGTCTGGTCCACCGCGGCGAGATCGTGGGGCCCTTGGGGATAACCTCGACATGCCAATCATGACCAAGAATGACCGCACCGCAATTGTCGTCAGCCAACGCGTCATTATGGCCATGCAAACTTGGGGCCGTCCGGATCAGTGGTGCCGACAAATTACCGCACCTCTTTCTGCTGGACCTCAAGTTTGTCTAGACGACCAACCATAGGACTTTGGGCGCTTGGGCGCCCCATGCGTGACCATCAAAAAAAGCAACCTTCGGCCAGTAAAGCTCGACTCTTTCTGTGGCAATACTTCAACGGCAGATCAGGCTGCCGGTTGAAACGGCGTGTAGTCAACATCGTAGCCAAAGTAGCGCGGCCCGACCAAAGCGATGCCTTCCGGACTACGCCATGCCGAGGACGCCTCAAACGCCAAAGCCACAAGCCGAAGGCCGTAGCGCAGGCTGTCTGCGGTGACCGGATTGCCAGATTCTGCTTCCAAAAGGGTGATCAGATCTGGCGTTGTGACGATTACTTTGCCGTCGCGTTCGGCCATCAGGAACTCGTTTTGAAAATCAAGCCGCAGGTTTTGGCCACGCCAACCATCGACGCCTTCAAAGCGGGCGGTGCCGCGGGCAAAGCCGCCTTCGGTTCGCCGTTCTATATCTTTGATGCGACCCATGAAGATCTCTTCCGCGCCCAGCTTGGCCTTGATCGCCTGCACTGGGTCTTCATGCGCCGCCCGCGCTTCGCGTAGCGCGCGGCCAAGATCAGCGCAGAGGCTGAGCGTACCGCGAACCACGGCCTTTTTTGCTGTGGCCCCATTCATCGCATAAAAAGCCAAAAGTGCAGAACCCCCCATTTCAACTGTGGCGGCGCGGGCCAAGCGTTCGGTCCATGCGTTGGACACGGTGTTGAGCACCAAAGAATTTCCCTTATCATCGCACAGGACCATCGGCGTGGCCGACACCCCATGCAGGGTAAATGTCACCATCTGCAGTTCAGGATAGGCCCGGCCCATTCCATCGCCATCGACCAAGGGCAGGCCAGAGGCAGCCGCCACCACAAAGGGCGTTGTCGAATTTACACCGCCCGCCTCACCGCACAGAACCGCGTCGATCTTACGGCCCAAAAGTTGTTCCAGTGCTCGAAAAGCGTTCATCAACTCGTCGCCCTGCGGCAGTTTCTCGGTCATCACGGTGGGGGCGCCCATCATGCACACAGGCACGACCAAAGCGTCATCGGGCAATTCGGTGACATCAATGATCTTGACCGGCCCGTGTTTCAAAATGGCTTGCTGCGCCATCAGTTTACCGACATAGGGGTCGCCCCCACCGCCCGTGCCCATGATGGCGCCGCCCACGGCAATGTCTTCCATGTCCGCCGCGTGGACGATGCGTTTGATTTGCATGATTTATCCTTTCAGCTCAAGCGGGTGGAAGGTCAGGTCGGGATAGCCAAAGGCTTGCGGGCCCACGACTTTCAGGGCCTCTGGCGTTTTCATCAGGGGGTGGACAGGCAGGCCAATGACGGCCACCCGCTGGCCATAGCGCAGCACTTCGGTTGTCAGCGGTTCACCTGTTTCCAAATCAAGGTTGATGATAAGATCGGGCACCATGATGACAGGCTCACCATCCACCCAAAGGACCAAGTTCTCGTTCTGGATGGCGATGCGTCCCTCTTGGCCGTGATAGCCGTCGGAACCCGCAAGCAACGCGTGGCCTCGCGCAAAGCCGCCCAGCAATTCGCGCCGAATGTCGGTGATTTTACCGGTGAAAAACAAAGTGGCACCGGTTTCGGCAATCAGCCGGTCAACCACATTTTGTCGGCGCGAACGGGCGTTTTGCACGGTGCGTCCAATGTTCAAGGCTTGGGTGACGGTGCCCGGAACGGCAGTTTTACGGACAAAATCCATCCGCATGGGCGCAATAGCCAGACCCGCCGCAGCCCCCATATCAACCGAGGTCGAGCGGGCAAAGCGTTCCAGCCAATACATATCCTTCACATGCTTGAACACCACGACATTGCCTTTGTCGTCTGCGATGGCGGCAGGTGCCGCTTTGGCACCGTAGATGAAAAAGGTTGTCATCTGTACTTCGGGAAAGGCGCGGCCCATTCCGTCGCCATCAATGACTGGCAGGCCCGCCAAGGCAGCCGCAATGATGGGTTCAATCGAATTGGCTCCACCGATTTCGGCCGAAATCAGGGCTGAAACGCGAACATTCGCGGCCTCTTCCACCGCGCGCATCGCCCTGTAACATTCGCCGCCCTCTTCGATCTTTTCCACACCCACCACAGGTGCGCCTATTCCGCCCACCTCGCCCACCCAAGCGTCGTCGGGCAAGGCATCCAAGGGCAGTACGCGGACCTGTGCGCCCTTGCGTATCAACTCACGCGCGCGAAGCATGCCGACATAGGGGTTGCCGCCACCGCCCGTGCCCAACAGGGCCGCGCCAATCGACAAGGGCAGCAGATCGCCTTCTTGCAAAAGATAGCCGTCAGACATGAAGCTCCCCCACGGCTTTGACGCGCACGCGCGTGGCATTGCCGGGCAGATAGGCCAAGGGCACATCCTCGACATCGACAATTTCAACAGTTTCACGCAGAGCGCCTGCGGCAACCGCGGCCTCAATGGCGCGGGATTTGGCGTCGTTTAACGCCTCGTCCCGTCCAATTTCCGCCAGGGAATAGACGCGGTCCACCTCTCCCGAGACTTGGGCTATGGCAGCTCCTACCGCGTTGGCCACGGCGAAATGGTTGGGCTTGATGACTTTCAAACCACCGATTGGTCCGTCGACCAAGATCGACCCACCGCCGACGACGATCACCGGCAAAGGATCTGGCGACAAGCGCGAGCGTTCCACGCAGTCTTCCAGC
>CANHLE010000154.1 GCA_947461435.1 Paracoccaceae bacterium
GCCGCCGCCGGCGCGGGCGCGTTGGTTTGATCTGGACAGGTTTTCTGGCGGGTTGACCCTGACAAACTGGGTCGCGCGCTGCGACAATCTGGAAGAAGCCCTGGCCCATTGCCCCCCCGGCATGGGCGATCCCCTGCAATTGGAGCGCGGCGCCTATCGCTGGCGCATGGCGGTACCGCAAGACGGGCGTTTGCCCTTTGACGGATGCTTTCCGGCGCTGATCGAATGGCAGGGGGCGGCCCATCCGGTTCAGGCCCTTCCTGAATCTGGGCTGCGGTTGCGGCAATTCACCATCCTTCACCCCGAGGCGGCGGCTTTGCGAGAGTGTCTTGCCCCCCTGTTGACCGACGCCAGGATCGTGATCGAAACCGGCCCGGAAAAGCGGCTTTCGGCCGAGTTTGTTGGGCCCCAAGGTGCGCGATGGCTGCCCTGATCCGCGATGCCGTTCCGCAAGATGCCGGGCCCATCGCCGCCTTATGGAACCCGATGATCCTGCACACAGCCGTCACTTTCAATTCGGCCGAAAAGACCGAAGATGAGATCGCCCAGATGATCCTTGCACGGCAGGGGGCCGGTCATGGGTTTTTGGTGGCCGAAGCGCACAGCGCGATCTTGGGTTTTGCCACCTATAGCCAGTTTCGCGGCGGGGTCGGTTATGCCACCTGCATGGAGCATACGATTATCCTGGCACCTGCGGCCCAAGGGCAAGGGATTGGCCGCAGGCTGATGCTGGCGATCGAAGAACATGCAAGGACCCGCGGCGCGCATCAGATGATTGCAGGCGTCTCGGGCGAAAATCCTGACGGGCAGGCGTTTCATGCCGCCTGCAGCTATGACCAAATCGCGCGGATTTCGCAGGCCGGATTCAAATTTGGCCGTTTCATGGATTTGATCCTGATGCGTAAATTCCTGACCTGACAGCGCCGAAAAGGCCGGGTAATGTAAGATCATGTCCATTTGGTCCCGCATCTATGACGCATTGGCCGCCCTTGCCACGGGGGAGGGGCTGACTGCGATTTTCGACCGCTTGCGATCAGATCCGCAGCCGGAACGTTCTATCGGATTTACCATCGCGGTCATCGCACTGGGTGCAAAGATGGCCAAGGCCGATGGCGAAGTGACCCGCGACGAGGTGAAGGCGTTTCGGCAGATCTTTGAAATCCCGCCCCACGAAGAAGCCCATGCGGCGCATGTCTTTAACCTGGCCCGTCAGGATGTGGCCGGCTTTGATCTTTACGCCCGAAAGGTTGCCGGGTTGTTCAATACCACCGGGGCGACGCTGTGCGCGGACGACCGAAATGTTCTGATCGACCTGCTGGAAGGGCTGTTTCAGATCGCGATGTCCGATGGAACCTATCATCCCCGCGAAGATGCCTTTCTGGCCGAAGTGGCCAGGATTTTTGGCCTGGACGAGCGGTGCTATCGCTTGGTTCGCAGCCGTTTTGTGGAAGATGCGCCGCGCGATCCCTTTGATGTTCTTGGACTTTCATCATCCGCCTCTCTGGAAGAGGCCCGCGCGGCCTGGCGGCAGGGTGTAAAGGATTGCCACCCTGATGTCATGATTGCGCGCGGTGTTCCGCCAGAGGCGGTGAAGTTGGCAGAGCGGCGATTGATTTCGCTCAATTCCGCCTGGGCCGAGATTCAAGCACGGGTTTCCGCGTGACCGGGCAAGTGCCCTTGCGGCTGGCCAGCTATAATGTCGAATGGTTTAACGCGCTGTTTGATGACCGCGCGCAGGTTCTGGCGGATGATCAACCTTCGGCCCGGTATCAGGTGACGCGGGGCCAGCAGTTGGGCGCCTTGGCAATTGTCTTTACGGCGATGAACGCGGACGGCATCATGATCATCGAAGCGCCAGATACCAGCCGATCGCAAGGCCGGTCCACCGTTGCGGCACTGGAGAACTTTGCCAAGCAGTTCGGGTTGCGGCAACGCGTGGCGGTGACGGGGTTTGCGTCCGAGACGGAACAAGAGATTGCGTTTTTATACGACCCGGACGTTCTGACGGCACGCCACGACCCCAAGGACACCCGATTTGCCCCGCGATTTGACCATCCTTATCGTCAGGATCTGGATGGCGATGGGCTGCTGGAACAGGTGAAGTTTTCAAAACCGCCGCTTGAACTGGCGCTGACCTTTGGTCGCCATGCGGTGCGGGTGATCGGCGTGCACACCAAATCAAAATCGCCCCGCGGCGCCTTCAGTGAGGCGGCCGTGCGCCGGTTGGCCATTGAAAATCGGCGCAAGCAGTTGGGTGAATGCCAATGGCTGCGGTTTCGGGCCGAATCGCACTTGGCAGCGGGTGAGGATGTGATCGTCATGGGCGATTTCAACGATGGGCCCGGGCTGGACGACTATGAAAAGCTGTTTGGCCGATCCGGCGTTGAGGTGGTTTTGGGCCCCGATTCCCCGCCGGAGATGACCCTTTATGACCCACATGCCGACATGGCGCTAAGCCAAAAATTGGGTCTGCAACCCACAACCGCGCGCTTTTGGTTGGCGCCGCAAGACCGATTTTTTGAGGCGCTTTTGGATTACATCATGGTCTCACACCGGCTGAGGGGCGGCAAATGGCGCATTTGGCACCCCTTGAACGACCCGGTTTGCGTGCAAACACCCGAGCTGCGTGACGCGTTGCTGAAGGCTTCGGACCATTTTCCCGTGTCGTTGGATCTGATGTTATAGGCTATTCCGCCGCCTGCTGGCCCTTCATCAACCGTTCAGACTTGCGCTTTACCAGAACACTGCGCAGATCGTGCATGGCCAAAAGCAAGGCATCGGTGACCTCTTCCAACTGGGCGTCATCGGCCTTTGACTGCACCCACTGCGTGGTGATGTTCAAATAATCGATCGCGCGGTGAAGATCATCCATGTCGCGGGCGGCCAAGGTGGCCTGACGGGCTTTCATCCAGTCTTGGATCGCTGTGGTTTCGGCGGCAGACAGATCGCGGTCGCCGTGGCGTTTGATTTGGCCATTCTTGACGTTGACGGTGGCAATTTCTTCCAGATCAATCCGGCGCTGCCGGTTTTCGGTTTCGACCCGAAACACAGCGGCCCCGTTTTCACGGATGCGAAAGTAGAATTCGGGCAGGTCGCCGGACATGGAGCCTCTCAGTGCAGGCCATCACAGAAAGCGATAATGCGGTTACAGGCATCGCGCAACACTTCATCTGCGGTTGCATAGGACACGCGGAAGTTGGGCGACAAGCCAAAGGCCGCGCCAAAAACCACGGCAACGCCGGTTTCTTCGAGCAAGGCAGTCGCGAAAGCCTCGTCATCAACAATCGTCGTCCCTTGGGCGCTGGTCTTGCCGATGCAGCCTGAAATGTCAGGATAGACGTAGAACGCGCCTTCGGGGGTTGGGCAGGTCACGCCCTTGGCCTTGTTCAACATCCCCACCACCAGATCGCGCCGGCGTTGAAACAGGGCGCGGTTGGGGGCCAGAAAATCTTGCGGGCCATTCAACGCCTCCAGCGCGGCATATTGGCTGATGGAACTGGGGTTTGACGTGCTTTGCGACTGGACAGTGCCCATGGCCTTGATCAGGAGGACAGGGCCCGCGGCATAGCCAATCCGCCAGCCGGTCATGGCGTAGGATTTTGACACGCCGTTACAGGTGAGCGTGCGGTCGTACAACTTTGGCTCGACTTCGGCGGGGGTGCAGAATTTGAAATCGTCAAAGACAAGATGTTCATACATGTCATCGGACATGATCCAGACTTGGGGATGGCGCAGCAGCACATCGCACAGGGCGCGCAGTTCATCGCGGGTATAGCCGGCCCCGGTGGGGTTGGACGGCGAGTTGAAGATGAACCATTTGGTTCTGGGTGTGATGGCCGCGTCAAGCTGCGCTGGGGTCAACTTGAACTGCGTGTCCAGCCCAGCCACAACGGGGACGGGCGTTCCGCCAGCCAGAACCACCATATCGGGATAAGACACCCAATATGGTGCGGGAATGATTACCTCGTCGCCGGGGTTCAACGTGGCCATGAAGGCATTGTACAGCGTCTGCTTGCCGCCTGTGCCAACGGTGATCTGGGCCGGCGTGTAGATCAGGCCATTTTCGCGTCTGAACTTGTCGCAGATCGCAGCCTTGAGTTCGGGAATCCCGTCCACCGCCGTATATTTGGTCTTTCCCGCATCCATTGCGCGCTTGGCCGCGTCCTTGATGTTCTGAGGGGTGTCGAAATCAGGCTCTCCGGCGGACAGGCCGATGACATCGCGGCCTTGCGCCTTCAATTCCAGTGCCTTTGTGGTCATGGCAATGGTGGGCGAAGGTTTGACGCGCGACAAGGTGTCAGACAGAAAGGCCATAGCAAGGATCCACCCAGCAAGATATGTGACCACATGTCATAGGCTGCGAAAGGCGGGGGTTCAAGCGATGCAAGACCACGAAACGCGTGAGGCGCGGCTAAAGCGGATGCGGATGCGCAGCTGGCGGCGCGGGACAAAGGAAATGGATCTGATCCTTGGGCCCTTTGCCGATGCCTTCTTGGCGCAGATGATCGAAGAGGATCTTGCGGTTTATGACCTGCTGCTGGAAGAGAACGATCAGGACCTTTTACCTTGGGTTCTGGGACAGCGCCCGGCCCCCGAATCACTTGCCCAGATGATTTCGCAAATCGGTGTTGCGGCGCGCGCGCGCTTTGCAAATCGGTAATTAACGCCAAAATTCTGACAAAACTACCGAAAAACCCTGCCGAGATTTACGCGATCTTTGGGTTTTGCCGTGATTCTTAGCCCCAGACTTCTGCCTCTGGGAGAGACAAAATGACACTGCATACCCCCTTGCTGGACGGATCGCACAAGGCGTTTCTGTCGAGCTACCTTGACGGTCTGGCCATGATCGAACGGTTGCACCGCCTGCTGCTGGACGTGGTCAAGGATGAATTCGAACGGATCAATCTTCTTGAAATCAACTCGGTTCAGGCCCTTTTGTTGTTCAATATTGGCGAAAATGAGGTAACCGCAGGCGAATTGAAATCGCGCGGATACTATCAAGGCTCCAACGTGTCTTACAATCTGAAAAAACTGGTCGAATTGGGGTATATGCACCATCAAAGATCTGAAATCGATCGCCGGTCGGTGCGAGTGCGCCTGACAGAAAAGGGCCGCAAGGTACGCGCTATGTTGGCCGACCTGTTTGGCCAACATGCTGAAGGGCTTGTGAAAAAGGGCCTTGTTTCAGCCGAAGATATGGAAACGGTTAACCAATCGCTGAAGCGTATGGAGCGGTATTGGACAGATCAGATCCGTTACATCTATTGACGCCAAAGATGTGCGTACGAGGCCAAGGCGCCTTGTGCCTTTGATAAAAGGCGCAAGGGCAAGCCGGTCTTGGGGATCGCCCCTTCTGACAGGCGGGCCACGGCGGTTTCCGGTGGGCAGGGTTTTGCGGTGCGCGGATCAAAGTAACGCGGATAGGCAATCAGGGCCGCGTGGACCAGCGCCCAAAGCGGCGGGCGGGGCAGGGGGTGACCATCGGGCGCCTGTTTTCGGCGCGGCGGGATGGGCCCCAGATCGCGCGTCAGGCCCCAGCCGGCATAAAACGGCGTGCCAAGACAGGTGACGATCTTGCCGCGCAAAAGCGCCTCGAACCCCAGAAGGGATGTCATCGTCCAGACATGGTCGACCGCGTCGATCAGGCTTAGAGGGTCACTGTGCATGGCTATGTGATCTGCCAAGCCCGTCAGATCCTTTGGGGAAATGGCCCCGGGTCGCAGGCCCGCCTCGACATCGGGGTGGGGTTTGTAGACGATCATCGCCTGCGGGTTGGCCTGCCGCACGGCGCGCAGCAGATCCAGATTGGACCGAACCGTGCCCGCGCCCAGACGAATGGATGCATCATCTTCGACCTGACCGGGCACCAGAATACGGGGGCTGCCGGGCAGATGGGACAGATCAACGGGTTCGGCAGGCAGATTGTATTTCGACACGCGCTGCGCGGTGATCTGCGC
>CANHLE010000155.1 GCA_947461435.1 Paracoccaceae bacterium
CATCCCATTCGCCAAAATCGAACTCTCGCAGGTTCGGATCATGCGGCAGTCTTTGGCGGCCTTGGGACAGGGCATCTGCCGTGGCCGACGCCCGCACAAGATCTGACGATACCAACAAAGCGCCGCTGGGCAGATGCGCGTTCAGCCGCGCAATGGCCGCCGCATCGGTCAAATCAGCCGGAATGTCGCGCCAGCCCGCGAAAGCCTTGGAATGGGTTGGCCCGTGACGGACCCACCAAAGCCGCGTCATCGCGCCGCCTGCGGCATCTGGCCTTTCAAGACCAGCGGCAGGCCGGCGATCACGGCCAGCACCAGATCGGCCTCGGCCGCCAGACGTTGGTTCAGCCGGCCCTGATCATCCCGAAAGCGCCGGGCAAGGGCATTTTCCGGCACGATGGACCAGCCCACTTCGTTTGTCACAATCACCACAGGGTTGGCCGAGGATCGAAGAGCAGACAAAAGCGCGTCCGTTTCTGCGCCAAGATCGGCCTCGGCCAGAATAACATTGGTCAGCCACAGCGTTGCGCAGTCGATCAAGACAATGCCGGGCAAAGCCGAGGCAAGGGCCGCAGGCAGATCGCGCGGCGATTCGATTGTGTGCCAGTCATCGCCCCTGTCGGTTTTGTGGGCATTGATGCGGGCCCGCATTTCATCGTCCCAGGCTTGGGCCGTGGCAATGTAGGTCTTTGGCAGGTTTGCCGCCCGCACCAGTGCCTCGGCTGCGCGGGATTTGCCCGACCGCGCGCCGCCCAGCACGACAGAAAGCCTTGGGAAATTTTCTGTCACGTAATGATCCACCTTGCGTTTTGGGACGTATCTAATTCAGGAGCCCGAACATACAAGCAAAAAGGGCCCGTCAGGGGGAGCGCATGGCGCTGGACGGAAATACAGACCAAACCCTGTCGCGCCAAGCGCGCGCAGCAGAGCTTTTGGATGCTGAAACCGAAACCCGATTGGCCCGCGCCTGGCGGGACAATCGTGACGAGGCTGCGCTGCACCGCCTGATCACGGCCTATATGCGTCTGGCAATTTCCGTCGCCGCCAAATTCCGGCGGTATGGGGCGCCGATGAACGATCTGACCCAAGAAGCCGCCCTTGGCCTGATGAAAGCGGCCGAGAAGTTTGATCCGGACCGCGGCGTTCGGTTTTCGACCTATGCCGTCTGGTGGATCCGCGCGAGCGTTCAAGACTATGTGCTGCGCAACTGGTCCTTGGTGCGCACCGGCTCCACCGCAGGGCAAAAATCGCTGTTCTTCAACCTGTCACGCCTGAAGGCGCAATTTGCGCGCGAAGCGTCGGCCGAAGGAATCACGCTGTCGCAGGCGCAACTGACGGCCAAGGTTGCCGAAGAACTGGGTGTGTCGGTGGCAGATGTCGGGATGATGGAAGGGCGTCTGGCGGGCATGGACATGTCCTTGAACGCCCCGCAAGCCAGCGATTCCGAAGGGCGTGAATGGATCGATCTGTTGGAAGATGACGGCCCCGGCGCCGAGGCGCAGGTGAGCGAAAGCCACGATGGCGCGCAGGTTCGGCACTGGTTGGGCCAAGCCTTGGGAACCCTGTCCGAACGCGAGCGGTTCATTGTTGCCGCCCGCCGTTTGCGGGACGAGCCGCGCACGTTAGAATCGCTTGGCGCTGAAATGGGCCTGTCAAAAGAGCGGATTCGGCAGTTGGAAGCGGCGGCCTATGCCAAGCTGAAACGCGCGCTTGAAGGCCAGGCCAGCGAGTTGGAATTGTACCTGGCCTAAGGGCAAGTTCGGGCGCTTTTCGCGAAAGGCTTGAGTCGGCGCGGCGCGGCGCATATCCCTGTGGGAATTCCAATGGAAGGGCCGTGGGAAATGTTGACAGGAAAACGCGTTCTTCTGATCATTGGCGGCGGCATAGCGGCCTATAAATCCTTGCTTTTGATCCGGTTGCTGCGCGCCTCGGGCGCGCAGGTAACGCCCGTTCTCACGCGCGCCGGGGCGGAATTCGTAACGCCCCTGTCCGTCTCGGCGCTGGCAGGGCAAAAGGTGCACCAAGCCTTGTTCGATCTGACCGACGAAGCCGAAATGGGACATATCGAATTGTCCCGATCGGCAGATCTGATCGTCGTCGCCCCTGCGACCGCCGATCTGATGGCCAAGGCCGCCGGCGGGCGGGCAGATGATCTGGCCTCGACGCTGCTTTTGGCCACCGACACCAAGGTCTTGATGGCCCCTGCGATGAATGTGCGGATGTGGCTGCACCCCGCGACGCAGCGCACCTTGGCACAGCTTGCCGCGGACGGGGTGCTGCGGGTCGGCCCCAATGAGGGCGAAATGGCCTGCGGCGAGTTTGGCCCCGGACGAATGGCAGAGCCGGAAGAGATCCTGCTGGCCATTCAAGCGGCGCTGACGGGGGGCCCCTTGCACGGGCGTCATGTGATCGTCACCTCGGGGCCGACCCAAGAACCCATTGATCCTGTTCGCTATATTGCCAACCGGTCCAGCGGGGCGCAGGGCACGGCGCTTGCGGCCGCTTTGCGCGACCTGGGGGCGGCTGTTACCTTTGTCACCGGCCCTGCCGTTGTACCCGCGCCCGCGGGCGTGACCGTGGTGCGGGTGGAAACCGCCCAGCAAATGCAGGCCGCCGTACGGGCCGCCTTGCCCGCCGATGCGGCGATCATGGCTGCGGCTGTGGCCGATTGGCGGGTGGTCAATGCTGGGGCGCAAAAGTTGAAAAAAGATGGCTCAGGCAAGGCGCCAGCCCTCGAATTTGCCGAGAATCCAGATATCCTCGCGTCCGTTTCCAGCGGGACACAGCGGCCGAAACTTGTGGTGGGCTTTGCGGCTGAAACCGAAAATGTGGTGACCCATGCAATGGCCAAACGGCTGCGAAAGGGATGCGACTGGATCGTGGCCAATGATGTCAGTCCCGCAACCGGCATCATGGGCGGCACCGAAAATGCCGTTGTCTTGATCACGGCCTCAGGCGCCGAATCCTGGCCGCGCATGAGCAAGCAGGATGTGGCCACCAGATTGGCAGAAAGGATCTCGGATGCCTTGGCGGCCGAGGGGCAACCCTGACAAGCGGGGGCTGACCCCACCCGGCATGGGGCCAGCCGGCGTTTTTCAAAGACAGTACTTACAGATAACGGGGGCGCGGCGGTATGACGGTGCGGGTTAGAGTGGTGTTCGAAGATTGGGCAGATCGGCAGATCGCCTTGCCCGACTATCAGACCGAAGGGGCCGCAGGGGCAGACCTGCGGGCCAATCTGCGCCCCGAAGACCGGGCAACGGGGGTTGTGATTGCTCCCATGGCGCGCGCTTTGGTGCCCACGGGTTTACGGGTTGAAATACCCCAAGGCTTTGAAATGCAGATCAGGCCCCGGTCGGGGTTGGCCATGAAATACGGGCTAAGTCTTCCCAACACTCCCGGAACAATCGACAGCGACTATCGTGGCCCACTTGGCGTTCCTTTGATCAATTTCGGCGATCAGCCCTTCGTCGTCCAGCATGGGGACCGCATTGCACAGGCGGTTGTGGCTCCGGTGGTTCGCGCCGCCTATGAGGTGGTGGATCGCCTTGACGATACCGCACGCGGCGACGGCGGATTTGGCCACACGGGGCGCACATAAGTGTTGGTTCTTGTCGTCATGTCGGTGATCTGGGTGGCGGGTTGGGCCTTTGGCCAACCTGTCCGCGCCCGAATGATCGGGCTGGGTGTGGTGTGGGCGGGAGTGATCTTGGCACATGTGACCCTGCCCGAAGAGTCTGCCCTGCGGGCGGCCTTGGGCGGATCGGCGACCAGTTGGCTTGTTGTGGGCGGTGCCGTGGCGCTTGCGTTTGGGTACAGGGCCGGTCTTGCCCGGCTTCGGGCACATTCGGCCCCACCGGATCTGCCAACGGAAGGTCCGTTTCGGGCCGCCGAATTGGACAGATACGCACGCCACATCCTTTTGCGCGAAATCGGCGGACCGGGGCAAATGGCACTGAAATCTGCCAAGGTTCTGGTTGTTGGGGCGGGCGGTCTTGGCTCGCCGGTCTTGATGTATCTTGCCGCTGCCGGGGTGGGGACCATCGGCGTTATAGATGACGACGTCGTTGAATCGTCAAACCTTCAACGGCAAATCATCCACAACGAAGATCGCCTAGGCATGGCAAAGGTCTTTTCGGCGCAAGCGGCGATGACGGCGCTGAACCCCTTTGTCACGGTGCATCCCTATCGGCGGCGGTTTGACGCCGAAGTGGCGGCCCCATTGGTGGCCGAGTACGATCTTGTGTTGGATGGAACCGACAACTTCGACTCCCGCTACTTGGTGAACCGCGTCTGCACTGAGGCAGGCAAGCCGCTGATCTCGGGTGCGATCACGCAGTGGGAAGGCCAAATTTCGCTGTTTGATCCCGCCAAGGGGGGGCCGTGCTATGCGTGCGTTTTCCCCGAACGCCCTTTGCCCGGCATGGTGCCAACCTGCGCCGAAGCAGGGGTGGCCGCGCCTTTGCCGGGGATCATCGGCGCGATGATGGCGATGGAGGCGGTCAAGCATATTTGCGGTGCCGGCGAAGGATTGCGCGGTCGGTTGGTCATCCATGACGCACTGTATATGCAGACCCGGGTGATCGGGGTTGAGCGGAAAGTCGACTGTCCGGTCTGCGGGCCAAAGAATTCACAGATCTAAGAACAAGGGGATGACGATGAAAGTGGCTTTGATCACGGCGGGCGGTTCTGGCATGGGGGCCGATGCGGCGCGGCGACTGGCGGCGGATGGGTTCCATGTGGGCGTGTTGTCGGCGAGCGGCAAGGGCCAGACCTTGGGGGAGAGCTTGGGCGGATTTGGGGTGACAGGGTCCAACCTCGATTCATCGGCTTTGACCGCCTTGGTTGACGGCGCGGTCAGCCGGTGGGGGCGGGTGGATGTTTTGGTGAACTCGGCCGGGCACGGGCCGAAGGGAAAGCTGTTGGACATCTCTGACGCCGACTGGAGCAAAGGGATCGATATGTATCTGATGAACGTGATCCGCGCCGCCCGCGCGGTGGCCCCGGCGATGCTGGCGGGTGGGGGGGGGACGATCTTGAACATCTCCTCTTTCGCGGCGGTGGAGCCGAGCGCGACTTTCCCGACCAGCGCGGTGGCGCGGGCGGGGCTGGCAGCTTTTGCCAAATTATTCGCCGATGAGTATGCCGGGCAAAATCTTCGGATGAACAATATCCTGCCCGGCTATATTGACAGCCTGCCCGAAACGGAGGCGCGCCGGGCCGGGATTCCGATGGGCCGCTATGGGCGGGTGGAGGAGGTTTCGGCGATGGTTTCCTATCTTGCCTCGGATTTGGCCGCCTATGTGACGGGGCAGAATTTCCGCATTGATGGCGGGCTGGTGAAGGGGCTGTAAAAGCGGGGCAAAAAAGGCGTCCAGATCTGGACGTTTTTTGATTCCGTTTGGATTCAAGGGGTTGGTTTTTGGTTTTTAACGGTTTGGTAAGGGTTGGGGGTTTTGGGAGGGGATGAGGGGGACGAGATTTCGGGACTGGGGATGAGAGGAAGAGGGGTGGTGGTTGCCCCCCCGGATCCACCCCATTCACCGGATCCCCTCCGGCATAGGCATAGCGGTTGGTCCCCACGCCCGGCTCGGTGACCTCCCACCAGTCGGGCTGGCGGACCATCAGAAGGTCGGGGTCGTAAGTGCGGGCGTTGAGATCTTGAAGCCCCGCCTCGGCAGCATAGCGCGCGCCGATCCAGCCTTTGGACACTTCATTATCTACATC
>CANHLE010000156.1 GCA_947461435.1 Paracoccaceae bacterium
ACCGCCATAGGCCTTGGTCAGGCCCTGAAAGCGAAGGGTCTGCATCCTGTCCCCGACCTTTGAATGAAAAACAGCGGCGCGCGCCCCGCCGGTCAGCAAGATGCGCGCCGCATCCGGGCGGTTACTGCGCCGCGTTGACGGCTGTGACCATCACGGTCGAGACATAGATAACGGGTTCTTTGATCGTCTCACCCTTCATCACGCGACCTGCCGCATCTGCCGTGGCAGCGCCAATCCCGGCAAAGTCCTGTGCGACGGAGGCTTCGAAGTTGCCTCCTGCTGCGATGGCTTCGCGCGCTTGGGGGTTGGCGTCGATCCCGGTGATCACGATGCCTTCGCCCTGACGGCCCGCCGCCTCGATCGCCTGCAAAGCGCCCAGCGCGGGCTGGTCCCAAGCCGCCCAAACCGCCGAGATCGAACCAGGTTCTGGGTTCGCGGCAAGGATCGCCTCCATCTTGGCGCGGCTATCGGCGATACCGCCATCTTGCACGTCGGGAGTCACGCGATCCAGCACCTTGATGTCAGGATGGTTGGCAAAGACTGCATCGGCGATCACGCCGCGCGCCTGCACGGGCGGAAAAGCATCAAACACGAACATGACCACATTGCCCTTACCGCCAATACGGTTCGCGACATATACAGAGGTCTCAGCCGCCATCGCATAGCCGTTCGAGGTGACATTGGTGGCCAGCAACGGATCACTGCCCGCATCCATGCCAATCACCGGAATACCCGCATCCTTTGCGACCTGCAGACCGGCCGCAACCTGCGCAGGATCCACGTTGATCACGATAGCATCGACCTTTTGGGTCACGGCATCTTCGATGCGGGCAATAACGGCTGCAACGTCGCCCGCGGTATCAACCACATTGACGGTCCACCCCGATTTGGCCGCTTGGGCATTAAAGCCATCGACATAGGCCTGCGTTCCGGGTTGGGCCAGATACGGCGTGATGACCGCCACTGTTTCTGCCCAAAGCGCCCCCGCCGAAAGGGCTATCGCCGCGACCGAGCCAAGTATCGTCCGTTTCATCCGTCATCCTCCCCTAGATGTCTTATCGTTTGCCTATCAATGGCGCGATTTGCCGATATGACTTTATCGCGTGACCGGAATCAACTGCCGTTTCCGGGTCGGCTATCTTGGCGCGATGCAAGCGCCAGCAAATCCGCGTTAAGGGCCGCATTGGCCGAAATCGCGCGGGTGTAGAGCCCGAAGAGATCGTCATAAAGCGCCCGATTGGATGGGTCAGGGGCAATTGGGGCCTCAAACCGGGCGAGAGTCTGTTGGGCCGCTTGCAAATCAGGGGCAAGACCCGCCCCCAAAGCCGCAAGCGCGGCTGCGCCGACCAGTCCCGGTTCGTTGACTGACAGCCGCGCCAAGGGGCGGCCCAGCACATCGGCCTTGATCTGCATCCAGACATCAGAGCGAAAGCCGCCACCGCCGCAAGTCAGAATCACGGGCGAATGCCCGGTTGAGGACTCGAGCGCGCCCAGGACATGACGCGCCGACAGGGCCACTCCTTCCATCACGGCGCGGGCAAGATCGGGTAAGCCACTGGCCTGATCCATCCCGAGAATGACCCCGCGCAGGGACGGGTCCCAAAGCGGCGCGCGCTCGCCCTGCAAATGCGGCAGGAACAGGGGTGTCAGCGGTTTGCGAGGATGCGCGCTGACCAAATCGCTCGCAGCCTCAGCGCTCATCCCGGCCCAGCCACAAAACCATGCCAACGCCGCTCCGCCGGCCTGTGTCGGCCCCGCATGAAGGCGCAGACCCGCGAGTTCGTCAAACACGATCACGTCCGGCGTAGGATGGACCTTGGCCGCAGCGATACCCAGAACCTCGCTCGTGCCGCTGACATGAACGCCCGCCCCTTCGGCACTGCCGCCCGCGCCATAAAGCGCGCACCAACCGTCCATCGTTCCCGTCACGACCGGCAACCCTGCCAGCGGACCGCCCTTCCTGCCTTGCCCCATCACCGCCTGAGGGGCGGCCAAGGGCGCCATCCGCTCCGCCGCGCCCGGAACAAGAGCCAGCACCTGGGCAATATAGCCTGCGCGGTTGGTCAGGCCGATGTTTGACAGCGGGTCAGTCGCCATCGTGCCGGTCAGATAGTGCAGGCAGTAATCCTTTGGCAGCACGACCCAGCGGGTGCGCTCCCATATGTCAGGCTGATGCCGCGCGACCCAAAGCATCCGCGCTAACGCATGGCTGGCATCAATCGGCATTGGTGCGCCCCACCATGCCATCTTCTGTGAGACGGTGACGCGCGCATCTAACTCTGCCGCCTCGTCTGCGGCACGCGTATCGGCCCAATTGATCGCGGGGATCAGCGGGCGGGCATTGGCATCGAGAAACACATGGGTGTTGACCTGACTGGTCAGACCAATCGCCTGCATCCCGCCCAGCAGCCCCCGTGCCGTGAAATCAGCCAAAGCCGCGTCAATCCGGGCCAGCCAGTCCTGTGGGTCTTGCTCCACGACCGAAGTGGCGGGCCGTGCCGTCGGATAAGTCGCGCCAAAAGCCGCATGTCTTGACCCGTCGACACCAAGAACTATTCCCTTCACCGAACTGGTGCCGACATCAATCCCTAGGATCGTCTCAAAACCCATGTGGTACGCCCCCCGATGTGTCAAAAGGCAGGTTTTGGCTCATCTCGCCTGCCCGTGCTTTTGTGACCGCAGTTTCGCCCGATCGCAACGCTGTTTGCCCCGGTTTGCGCAATTGCGTTCGATATTGATTGGGACAAGAACCGCCCATTAGGTCGGTGCAGGCCGAACATTGGCGACGGAGGGTACCCGTCAGCAAGGCGCCGATCACGAGGAGAAAGCCGCGTCCGTGCAGGGTGGCCGCGCTCACGCAGTCGTTGGGTGATCAGGATGAACGGCAGTCTGAGAGGAACTTCCGTTGTCCCGTGATCTCAGCGCCTCAAGCCTTCCCGGATGACCAAGCGCTCGCCCTTTGCATCCCTTTCAGGCAAGCTCAAAGATCATCGGCCTCGAAATGGTGCGCCATGTCCGCTGACCGCTAACCATTCTACATGAATGGGTTGACCGGGTTGTAATCTGACGCAGATCAACTTCCCCATGCTATCCACACCCTTTCAGGGCAGGAATGATCAAGGGTAATCAACAGGATGCACTGTCCTTTAAGGCAGCATATGGCAGTGCTGTAAGGCAAATGCGAACCATTCTCCGTTTCGCCAGCCCCAGCCAAGCATAAGGCGGCAAGAAGGCCGCGCTACTCGGTGAGAGCGGCGGCGCTTGACTGTCTTTAGTGATCGCGGTTCTGAAAGTGACGCTCCGTCGGAAAGTGCTTGTGGACCGAGGCATGGACAGACGCGAATTTCTGCAACGTTCGCATGCGCCGAAGCCGCAACATGGCACGCTCACGCCGTCGGAAAGGCAGGTGTGAGTTCTCCGCTCGATTATTGAGTCAGCGCCCCATCTCGCGGTCATCGCCACGAACCATATCCTTCAGGGCCGCGCCGTAAGAGCGCAGGCGGTCCGCCACAGTGCTCTCTGGCCTGCCATGCCGTTTCATCGATTACTTGAGCAATTTCAGTGCTGATATGCGATCCTGGCTCTTGGTAACCACGCTTTCCAGCACCTCACCCTCGTGATCAACAGCACCCCAGAGGTAGTGCGTCACGCCGCTTATCTTCACAAACACCTCGTCGAGATGCCAGCGCCAGTGATTTCGTCCGCGCATTCGTTCTACCCGCTTGCACCGAATTTCCGCGGCAAACATCGGACGCAACCGGTTCCACCAATAGCGCACCGTTTCGTGGCTGATCTCTGTCCCACGCTCATGCAGAAGGTCCTCCACGTTGCGAAGCGACAGCGGGAAACGAAATTCGAGCATCACTGCCAAGCGGATGATCTCTGGGCTGGTCTTGAAGTAGCGGAGAAGGGGGGGGCGATTGGTCATCCAACTAGGCCAATGGCCCACCCTGCCCCGCGGCAACCGCGGTTTCTCTGACAACACCGGGTGGAGTGATAAGAATGAGATCGGCCCGCAACAGATCGCGGGCTTTTGGTCGCTCGGCTATCCTTTTTGGCCTGCGCGACGGTTCCTGCCTTCCCTTTTCCACGCGCTGCGATCTGCCTCGTTGGGCGGGGACAAGCCACCACAAATGGTGGCCTGTCGTTTTTCTAGGGCAGTCAACCCCGATAGGAAAAGCCGCCAAAGATGCGGCCCTCGTCGCGGTGTCGGCCACCACGGACAGCACCAACATAGGCCGCCGCCGCAGCCACCATTGCGGCAGATGCCAGAAGGAAGGCCGACAATATCGCACTGACCCGCGCCACCTCTGCCGCTTTGATCGCAACCGCTTTCGCGTCGGCGGCAAGCTTGTCAGCCTCTGCTTTCGCATCGGCGAGGCCTATTTCGGCATCACTGCGCGCCGTTTGGGTGGCCTTGATCGCTGCGTCCACGCGGGTTGCGGCCTCGGCGGATGTGGCACCCGTACTGGTCACAACAGCACTTACCAGAAAGGCGCGCTCCGGATCCGAGATTTCCCCGGTTTTCAGGACGTTGGCAAGAATGGCCGCCGTGTCGCCTGCCATCGTCGCCGGATCGGCGGGTATCGTGCCGACGGTGCTTGGGCGTAACAGAGTGCGGTTCAGATAGTCCTTCGGACTGGTGGTTGCATCACGTTGCACCACCCCGGCCGCAGCGCTGATCGCCCCTTTTGCGGCCTCTGCCATCACGGTTCCTGTTGCCTGCACCACAGTTCCGGCAACGGCCCCAGCGCCAGATACCGCAGACCCAAGGGTTGCCACTGTCGTGGACACAGCCGTCCCCAGCACAAAGACCGATAGGATGACACCCAATCCCCAGACGACAAGGCCGTTGAGCCCGTCTCGGGCCGTCACCTCGTCCGCGCTGACGGAATCGACCCGCCGACGCATCCGTCCAGTGATGTAGCCGCCTGCCATGTAGCTTGCGACCAAAGTGACCACAATCCAGACGGCGCTCAGGATCAGCATCAGGTTGAAGCTGCCCTCTCCCGATGTAGCGGAGATGGTCGAGAGGCCCAAAGCGGCACCAAAGGCGGTAAAGACCGATGCTATGGCCACAGCGACCACACCGCCCCCGAAGATTGCGGCCCAGTCCAGATAGGATCCTTCCAGCACTTTTTCAGGTGCGGACAGCAGCGTATTTTGTTCGGTTCTTTCCATGGTCATCCCCTTTTCTTTCTCAACGCAGGCCGAGAAGTGACAAGACAAACAGAACGACGACCACAAGGCCGACGAGGTAAATAATGCTGCTCATTTGGTATCCTTCCGATGATGCCGGCAAAATCGTTGGCATTTCACCTGGGGTAAAACGTCCAAGGGGCATCAAAGTTCCAATGCCACGGTCCGAATTCGGTGGCCAAGTGTGCTGCCGCCAAATGCGTCACTTGAGCCGGGCTTTCATCGAATTCTGCCATCTGGTCAAAGGATGGGGGCTGCTTGCTATCGAACAAACGAACTCGGCGCCGATTGAACGCCGTTCGACTTGCTTGGCGCAATGAACGTTTGCGCCACCCGGATGGCGCGCCTTTGTTTGGCCCTCAGGCTTCGCTGGCGGGCGAACTTCCACTCATTCTGGGGATTAACTGGGAACGTCTGCAAGTGCTGCGCGT
>CANHLE010000157.1 GCA_947461435.1 Paracoccaceae bacterium
CCCCCACCCTGATCGCCAGCATCTACGGCATGAACTTTCGCGTCATGCCCGAACTGGAACAGGTCTGGGGCTATCCCGCGGCGATCGGCCTGATGGTCCTGTCGGCGGCCATCGCTTGGGCGGTGTCGAAGTGGAAGGGCTGGCTTTAAGGCACCCAAAGGCCCGCAAATTATTTTGGATTCATGTCGCATCATGGATAGTCCGCCCGTGCAACTTGCGGCACTTTGGCAAAAAACGAGAGTGCCCCCATGAAACTTGTCAAACTCGAAACCTTTGGAAATCCCTTTGTCTGCTTTGTGCGGGCCACGGCCGAGGATGGCACCACAGGCTGGGGTCAGGTTTCCACCTATAATGCGGATATCACCGCGACGATCTTTCATCGCCAGATCGCCCCGCATGCCCTTGGCCGCCCCTGTCTTGACTTCAAGGATACGCTCGATCTGATTTTTGAACGGGAACACAAGTTTCCCGGCTCTTACCTGCGCCGCGCGATGACGGGGCTTGATACCGCTTTGTGGGACCTGCGGGGCAAATACGAAGGCAAGGCCGTGGTCGAACTTCTGGGCGGAACGCCGGGGCCGCTGCGGGCCTATGCCTCGTCGATGAAGCGCGACATCACCCCCAAGCAAGAGGCCGCGCGGTTTGTCAAACTGCGCGACGATCTGGGCTTTACCGCGTTCAAATGGCGGGTAGGGGCCGAATGTGGGCGGGGGGGCGATGAATGGCCGGGCCGCACGGAAGAGGTCGTGCCGACCGTCTCCAACGCCTTGGGCGATGGCATCGACAAATTGGTGGATGCCAATTCCTGCTATCAGCCCGCCCGCGCCATCGAAGTGGGCAAGCTTTTGATCGACAATGGCATTTCCCACTACGAAGAGCCGTGCCCCTACTGGGAATATGACCATACAGCGCAGGTGCGCGCGGCCCTCCCAATCGATATCACCGGCGGCGAGCAGGACAATGAACTGTCGTCGTGGCAGCTGATGATCGACCGTAAATCCGTCGATATCCTGCAGCCCGATGTGATGTATATGGGCGGCATCCACCGCACGCTTGAGGTCTGCCGTATGGGTCAGGCGGCCGGATTGCCCATCACCCCGCACGCCGCCAATCTGTCACTGGTCACCATGTGCACGATGCATCTGTTAAAGGCGATCCCCAACGGCGGCAAGTATCTGGAACTGTCGATCGAGGGGCTGGATTATTACCCATGGCAGGACGGTCTGTTTCTGGGCGATCCCTATGCCGTGTCGGGCGGACATGTGATGGTGCCCGATGCGCCCGGCTGGGGCGTTGAAATCAACCCCGATTGGCTGGACAAGGCCGAATACAAGGTATCGTCCCTATGACCCAAAGCATCCTCATCACCGGCGCAGGCTCTGGCATCGGTCGGGCCACCGCCCGCGCCTTTCTGTCGGCGGGCTGGCGCACGGCCCTGATGGGGCGGCGGTCCGAGGCGTTGCACGAAACGGCAGGCGGCCAAGAGGCCCTGATCCTGCCCTGCGATGTCACAGATCCGGGCCAGGTCGAGGCGGCCTTTGGCACCCTTCGGGCCGAATGGGGCCGGCTGGACGTGCTGTTCAACAACGCGGGCATTTCCGCAAAAGCCGCCCCGATTGATGAAATCCCGGTGGCCGATTGGCTGGCCGTCAATGCCACCAACATCAACGGGATGTACTTCTGCGCCCGGGCGGCCTTTGGCCTGATGCGCCACCAGACGCCCCAAGGCGGGCGTATCATCAACAACGGCTCCATCTCGGCCCATGTGCCCCGCCCGGGGTCTGCGCCCTATACCATGTCGAAACATGCCGTCACCGGTCTGACACGCACCTTGGGTTTGGACGGGCGGGCCTTCAACATCGCTTGCGGCCAAATCGACATCGGCAACGCCCTGACCGATATGGCCAGCGCCTTTACCAAGGGCGTGCCGCAGGCCGATGGTCAGATCAAGGTTGAAAAGGTGATGGACGTGGCCCATGTGGCGCAGGCCGTTTTGCAAATGGCCTGCTTGCCGCTGGCGGTGAACGTGCCCTTCATGACCCTGATGGCGCGCGATATGCCCTATATCGGACGCGGCTGATCAGGCCTTGCGGCAAAACAGATCATAGATCAGTTCCATCACCTTGGCCGCCCGATCGTCCGAGATCGAGTAATACACCGCCTTGCCATCGCGCCGTGTCGCCACCAGACCATCCGCGCGCAAACGCGCCAGTTGTTGGCTGACGGCCGCCTGACGTGCGCCCAGCAGATCCTCAAGCTCGGTCACGGATTTCTCGCCCGAAGACAAATGGCACAGCGTCATCAGCCGACCTTCATGCGACAGCGCTTTCAACAAAGCCGCCGCCGCTTCGGCTTGGGGGGCCATGCTGTCGGCGGGAATAACGTCGCAGCCTTGGATGTCAGTTTCTTGAATTGGGTGGGCCACAAAACAGTTCCGATTGATCACAGACCCCCTTGCTTAGCATGGGCCGTCCCACTTTGCGAGATCGCGGAACCGGGAAATGATCTTCCTATGTCTCATCGGTGTCGTCGGCCGCGATTTGATGCACCATCACATCAATCAAGGCCCGCGCAAGGATCATCACCGAGGCGGATCCGCATAGAAACAAGGCAATCGTCGTGAAATAGGTGTTGGCCATCGTTACCATCCCTTTGTCATCGAAAGAGAAACATGTCTTTATGTCAAAAAGGTGGCATCAAACCTGCGGTACCATGCACAGACCAAAGGCCCCATAATCTATGTTGGCCCAAAACTTCTAACAGGTGATGAAGATATGACCCGACTTTCTGCCTTTTCTGCGCCCGGACGGTTCTGGCGCGGCAATTTGCACACCCATTCAACCCGTTCTGATGGGGTGCTTGATCCGGCCGAAGTGTGCCGTCGTTACCGCGCTGAAGGCTATGACTTTCTGGCACTGACGGATCACTTTGTCGGCCTTTGGGGCTATCCCATTGTCGATACTGTGCCGTTTCGTACGGAAGGGTTCACAACCATTCTGGGGGCCGAATTGCATTCCGGCGCGATGGAGAATGGCGAGCTTTGGCATATCCTTGCCGTCGGCCTGCCGCCTGATTTTGCGCCCTCGGACACGCCCGATTTCCGGCCCCACGCGGCGCAGGAAACCGGAGCGCAGATCGCCGCGCGCGCTGTGGCGGCAGGGGCTTTTGTGGCGATTGCCCATCCGCAATGGTCGGGCCTGACCATGGGCGATGGCCGCGCCTTGGCCGACATCGCCCATGCCGTGGAAATCTACAACCACGGCTGTGCGATGGGCTGCGACCGGCCGGATGGATTCATTCTGGCGGATCAGCTGTTGACCGAAGGCCACGATCTGACGCTGATCGCCACCGATGACGCCCATTTTTCAGAACCAGACCATTTTGGCGGCTGGACGATGGTAAAAGCCGAAGAGAACGACCCCGCCGCCCTGCTGGCCGCCTTGAAACGCGGTGACTTTTATTCCAGCACGGGGCCAGAACTGCGCGACGTGCGGATTGAAAATGGCGCCTTGGTCGTGGAATGTTCGGCCGCCGTGTCCATCATCGCCATCGGTTGGGGCACCGGGGCCAAGGCCGTGCATGGCCACAGCCTGACCCGCGGCGAGGTGCCGCTGGAGCGGCTGAACAACTCGCCTTGGGTGCGCGCGGCGGTGATCGATGCGGCGGGCAAACGGGCATGGTCAAACCCGATCTGGACAGGGGCAACCGCGCCAAATCCCCGCGTTTAAGCCTTTCCCTCCAGCCCGGCAGCCGCCGCACCCGAGGCGCCGGGTATGCGCATCTCGAAGGTTTCGGTCACATGGGTATAGTCATAATATCCCATGCGCGCCAAAGGCTTGATCGCCCCGATGTCCAGTTTGCCATCGGGGCGGATCACCTCGTCCTTGACGTGAATTTGCATGACCTGACCAAAAACCACATCGGCCCAGCCGTGGTTTGAATTGCCGCGAAGCCGCGTTGTGGACAGGTATTTGCATTCGAACTGCGCCGGACTTTCGGCCACCCGGGGCCCCGGCGCATCCAGACAGGGCGCTTTATTCAACCCGGCCTTTTCAAATTCATCCACACCCTCGGGCCATTCCATGGCCGAAATGTTCACCGCCTCGCGCAGATCATAGGTTGCCATGTTCCAAACGAACCAACCTGTGTCTTCCGCATTCAAAACGGAATGTTTGCGCCGACCATCGGCATAGGGATTGGCCGCAAACATCACCATCGGCGGATCGAACGACAGATTTTGCCATTGGCTATAGGGGGCCAGATTGGCAAATCCCGCACGGTTGACCGTGGAAATCCACCCGATGGGCCGGGGCACCGTGCAGGCCTTGAACGGGGAAAAGGGCAGTGGGCAAGGTTCGGTTGCGGGGGCATAGTGCATCTGGCATCCTGATGTCATGGGGCGACGGGTCGGCTATCGGCGGCATCATATCCAAGGCGCCTTGAAAACAAAGGCTTAAGTGCGCTATCTGATGTTTTACATGAAGTGCTGAATCGCGCCGCCAAAAACTCTGGCCCGCAGCGGTGTGGCCCCGATCCGATACGACAGTTCCGCCGGATCTTGGGCCTGCCAAAGGCACAGATCGGCGCGTTGCCCCACGGCGATGGTGCCGCAGTCGGTTAATCCCAGCGCCCGTGCCGCATGCACCGTCACGCCCAAAAGCGCCTCTTGGGGGGTCATGCGAAAAAGCGTGCAGGCCATGTTCATCGCCAGCAGAAGCGAGGTTATCGGCGCAGATCCGGGGTTACAATCGGTGGCCAGCATCATCGGCACACCGCTGGCCCGAAAAGCATCGATCGGGGGTTTTTGCGTCTCGCGCAGGGTGTAAAAGGCCCCGGGCAGAATGCCCGCGACCGTGCCCGCGGCCGCCATGGCCGCCACCCCGTCGGGGCCGATGTATTCCACATGATCGCAGGACAGGGCCCCATACCGGGCCGCCATAACAGCGCCTTTCAGATCCGAAAGTTGTTCAGCGTGCAGCTTGACTGGCAGCCCCAAGGCCACCGCCGCCGCAAACAAACGCTCGACCTGGGGGGCGGAAAAGGCGATTCCTTCGCAAAAGGCATCAACGGCGTCGATCAGCCCTTCTTGCGCCGCCGCGTAAAGCGACGGCAGGGCCACCTCGGTGACATAATCATCGGCCCGTCCGGCGTATTCGGGCGGTATGGCATGGGCCGCCAGATGGGTCGTGACAATCCGCACGGGCCGAAGATGTGCCAATCTGCGCGCGGCCCGCAGCATTTTCAACTCGTCCTGAACAGTCAGCCCATAGCCTGATTTAATCTCGACCGTTGTGGTACCGCTGGCGATCATCTGGTCCAGCCGGATCAAGGCAGCGGCGACCAGATCATCTTCGCTGGCCGCCCGTGTGGCCCGCACGGTCGACAAGATTCCTCCGCCCGCCCGCGCCACCTCTTCATAGCTCGCACCATTCAGCCTTTGTTCAAATTCTGCGGCGCGGTGACCACCAAAGACGATGTGGGTATGTGCGTCGATCAGCCCGGGCGTGACCAAAAGGCCCTGACAATCATGCTTTGGCAGGCCAAGATGGGCCGCTGGAACATCGGCCATCGGCCCGGCCCAGACAATCTGCCCCTTCACGATCGCAATCCCGGC
>CANHLE010000158.1 GCA_947461435.1 Paracoccaceae bacterium
CCAGTCCCCACCGAATGAACCCCACGCCAGCAAGCCAAACGCATCGAGTGGCTCCCTGCTAACCAAAACGCTGCACTATCGCTCCGGCAAATTGATGTAAATTTGCTCCGGCGTTGACAAACTGCATCGAACAGATCGCGATGCAGGATGGGTTGGTGCTCGCCTTGATGAGTTTCTCCCTGAAAGACGACCTCGCCGATGTAGAACCGGTTCTTCAGCAGATGCGCCAGCGGTCCCACCATGAAGCGGTCTGCGGCGATTGTCGTACCGTTTGAAAGGAGCCTCGGACGCGGCTTGATCCCCTTCTGTTCAAGAGAGAAAGCAAGTTCGCCAATAGATCCCAGTCGCAGGTAATCGGCGAAGATCTTGCGAACGAGCGCAGCGTCTTCAGGGACGATCTCAAGTTTCTTGTCGACGCTGCGGTAGCCAAGCGGGACAGGGCCTCCCACCCAAATGCCGCGCCGCTTGGAGGCGGCGATCTTGTCCCGGACGCGCTCACCAATGACCTCACGCTCGAACTGGGCGAAGGAGAGAAGGACATTCAGGGTCAGTCGCCCCATGCTTGAGGTCGTGTTGAAGGACTGGGTGGCAGAGACGAAGGAGACGTCGTGGGCGTCGAAAAGCTCAACTAGTTTGGCGAAGTCGGCAAGCGAACGCGTTAGGCGGTCGACCTTGTAGACGACGATGATGTCGATCTTCTTGGCGCGGACCGCTTCCAAAAGCGTTTGAAGAGCTGGCCGTATGAGAGAAGCCCCAGAGAAAGCCCCGTCATCAAAGCGATCGGGAATGAGCTTCCAGCCCTCATGGGCCTGGCTCTTGATATAGGCCTCGCAGGCCTCCCGTTGAGCGTCTAGGGAGTTGAAGGGAAGATCCAGATTATGATCTGTGGACTTGCGCGTATAAATGGCGCAACGCATCGGCTTGATAACAGGCTGCTTCATTGCACGCCCCGGATGAACGCTTTGGATGGGCGGGACCGGATCGATGACCGCGCTTGATCGCCTTTCTGAACGACCTTTGGATCCAAGGACACTTTTTCCACCTCTGTTTGATTAGGTCGGTCTTCGCGCAATCCGAAGAAGCGTGGACCATTCCACTTCGTACCGGTGATCTTGCGAGCGATAGTCGACAGGCTCGCATAGGTCTTTCCTTGCCAGCTAAAGCCATCGGGAACGACATAGGCCTCGTGCAACTTACCTTCGTGCTCCCTCACCAGTACTGAGCCAACTTTGATCCGTTGAATTGGGAGGCTATCTCCTTGTGCCAGAGCGACCATAGCCTTGCGTATGCGTGGGGGGAGGCCGCCCACAACCTCCTCTTGTAGTCGATGAGAAAGCACCCTCGCGATCAAGTCCTTGGATAGGGCTGGCGGTGGATCGAGGCCTATGCGCTCTCGCCATTCATCCCGAAGTTGATCGATGGTCAGCGATGCAATCCGTGCCAGTTCGGCATCGAGATACAATGCAACGGGCTGCGAAGCCCGTTGCTTTGTGGTTTCATCCCGCGCCATCGAGTTATGCCGCTACAGCCGTCTTCAGCCCACCTGCGATCCGGTATACGGATCCCAGGTCGTCATTCTTAAACCGCTCAATCAAAAAGCCACGCTTACGAAGTCCGGTAAGTGTCGCCCGTGTCGTATGCGGCAACCATCCGGCCATCTCGGCCAAGGCTTTAAGCGATGCACCAGCCTCGTTCGACAACATGGCGATCACGAGGGCCAGTTTAGATCCTGCGCGTGGTTGGGCAAGAGACGTAGTTGACGTTAAATCGCAGTTCGGTTCGACCTCTGATCCTTTGATCGAAAAAATGCGTTTGTCAGAAGGAGGAGATTCACCATGCTCCAAAATCAGGTCTCTGCCAGCCTTGAGTATAACAAGGCTTATCGCCCGTCCATCCTCCCCCTTCCGCCATATCGGCATACCAGGCTTTGTGAGAACCTCTCGCATCAATCTACGTTCAACTAGAACTTTAGAAAGCTTCCTTACCGTTGCTGACCCCATCTTATAGGGAACCAACGCAGCGCCTGTGTCATGCTTTGCGGCCTCAGCAAGGACCTTCACTTGGGTCTTGGTAAGTTTTGCCATCATTTGCCCCTGTGCTTAGGGCAGCATGCGCTGCCACCAGCACAACCCCGCAGTGGCCTTGGCGCCGGCGGGGTAGGAGAGGGCGCACCAAACGCCCTTTGTTGACGAAACCATTGCTCTGTGTGGGGGCGAAGTCCAGTCTGATCGGGGATATCGCTATAAACATTTTCAAGCACAGTAAGCGTTTGTAGAATTTATGGTGAGGATTTGGCGGAATGACCCGGAACTAAAAAGATAAAGCGAGCTAATCAACGTCGAGAACAAATAATTACGAATGCTATATGTTATAATAATTCACGGGCTCAATCGCGCACAGTTGTATAGTTTGTTGTATAGCCTGCCGGAAAGGGTCCACTGTGGTGTCGGCACGACAAATTGGACAGGCGGGAGACCGGGGAGGGTAGGCCCTATCGTCGAGGCGCATGATCATAGTGGGGAGCTGGGAAAGCCCACCGGGCTCTTCGGATTCATCGGTTGGCCTAGTCAAGTCCGGCACATCAATGCAGACACATTACAGAGCGCGATCATAACGCAACTTGTTCGATCCTTTGGCGAAGAGGCGCGCACACCAGATTACTTTCACATCGAGGACTGGGCTGAAAATCCGTTCGTCTGCGCGCCGACTGATATAACTGAACCGCCACAACACCCTCAACTCGCACCGTCTCTTCTGCGTAAACCGTTCTTGGACGACCGAGTATTCCTGGCGGTAGCGGAACTAGCGAGAGTCAGCCCCGGCCTCACCCTCGACAATTTCAACTTCGACATTGCGCCCGGAAAAAGTCTGGGGATGTAGGGGAGTGTGGCGTCGGTAAAAGCGTGACATGGCTTGGGTCCTTGGATAGCTATCGTCCGCATGAGCCTTCAGCATTTCTCGTGGCACCATTTCTTGATCAGGCGGCGATCGCTTCCTTGCCGGGGCTTGTCGTCTGCGTGAGGAGCTGATCGCATGTGTTGTGCCAGCGGCAAATTTCAAGGCGTCCATCAAAATGTTCCAGAACCGCCGTGCAAGACTCCACCCAATCTCCGGTGTTAATGTAGGTGATGTCGTCGAACTGCCGGATGACCGCCTTGTGAATATGGCCGCAAACCACGATATCGGCGCCCTGTTTGCGTGCATCATGTACGACCGCCTCTTCAAAGGCGGTGACGAAACTGACGGCGCTCTTCACCTTATCCTTGCTCCACTGCGAGAAGGACCAATAAGGAAGTCCCATGACGCGGCGAAAGCGCGCGATATGGCCATTGAGCCAGATCGCGAAGTCATAGGCGTGATCGCCTAAAAGCGCGAGCCAGCGCACATTGCGTACGACCGTATCGAACTTGTCGCCATGCAGCAGCAGCATCTTGCGCCCGTCCGCGCAAATGTGGATGGCCTCTTTCTGGATCTCCACACCGCCGAAGGTCGAGCCGGCGTAGTCGCGCAGGAATTCATCATGGTTGCCGGGAATATAGACCACGCGGGTCCCCTTACGCACCTTGCGCAGGAATTTTTGCACAACGTCGTTATGCGTCTGTGGCCAGTGCCAGGCCTGGCGCAGACGCCAGCCATCCACGATATCGCCCACCAGATAGATTTCCTCGGCTTCATGCACCCTGAGGAAGTCGAGCAGCGCATCCGCCTGGCAACCGCGTGTTCCAAGATGGAGATCGGACAGGAAAAGGGTGCGGACTGATCTGGAGATCTTGCTGATGTCACCGCCATCCATGATGCCTCTTCCTTTCTCATAAAATTAATTTTAACAGTCCGCGCGCGGCCAAAAGTCACGCATGAAACGGCGTGATCAATCCTTCGGTCGGCGCAGCGCGGCGATGAAAGCGTAGCCGCGGTAAAGACGATGGAAATCACAGTGAAGTCCGCGTTTGCGAGCCAGTGAGCGCATGACCTCTTCAAGGTCGCCGCGCGGCGTAACATCAAACATCGCCAGCCAGCGACGAAGCAGCAACCTGAACCATGCGGGCAAATCACGCTGATCGCCGAAATCGGCGATCAGGAGGCTGCCGCCCGGCGGTATCGCCGCCGCCGCGCGTTCAAGCGCCCCGATCCAGTCGGGGATCATGGACAAGGTGTAGGAGAAATAGATCCGCTGGAATGCCCCTTCGCCGAAAAGCATGGTCGGAAAGTTGACCGCGTCGGCTTGCGTCACACGGATGGAATCCTCCATATCCGCTTTGACTATGGATTTACGCGCTTTGGTCAGCATGACCGCAGACACATCGAAACCGTAGAAGTGTGCTTTCGGCCAACGCCGCGCTGCGTGGACAAGATTGCGTCCTGTGCCGCATCCTATTTCCAGCACGCGGCTCCCATTTGGGGGCGCCAGCGATTCGATCAGTTGATCGCGCCCCAACAGATAGGGCCGACGGGTGATGTCATAGATGCCGGCCTGCCATCCATACATGCGATCCATGCGAAGGGCGGCTTGGGTCATCAGAGAGCCCCTTTGAGATGGTAGAGATGGAAGCCGCCGTAGATGGCGGAGCGGTCGCGCGCGTGCAGGGCGGCGGACCGCGCCTCGTCCTTGCGCCAGAGATCAAGGATATCGGCGTTCAGGCGACCCGGCAGCAAGGGCTCATCGGCGGCTGTGCGGAAGATCACACGCGCGCCCGGCCTTGCGGTGCGGCTGATCTGGGCCCAGAGCGCGTTGAGGTCCGCATCATTCATCCAGTCCTGGGCGTCCAGCAGCACAAAGCAATCGGCGTTTGCGGCGGGCAGACTTGCGAGGTGCGTCGTCATGGATGTGTGAAGAACTTGCACGCGCCCGGCATGGACGCGAACTGCCTCGAAGTTTGCGGCTTGGAGATAGGGGGGCAGCGGCCCGTTAGGGTCTCTGGAATAAGAACGGCCAAAGGCCTGCCAGGCGAAATAATTATCGGCGAGCGGGAAGCCGTA
>CANHLE010000159.1 GCA_947461435.1 Paracoccaceae bacterium
CCCCCCTGGTCCGCAGCGCCCAAGGGGGCAGACCTTTGGGGCGCGGGGGAACAAGAGCCATTCCGTCTTGACGTCGTGCAATCCGGGACAGTCGCAAAACGAATTTGCCTGCGCCCCCACATCCTGCTTTTGTGTCACCACCAAAAGGAGACGCCCATGCCCCATCTTTCCGCCCGCGCTTGGGTTCCGCCCGAGGTTGACCGATTTGCTCAGGGCATCGCTTTGGGCGCTGGCGGCCCGTCACGCGGGGTGGCCGAGCAGATCGAGGCGCTGATCCAAGCCAATACTCAGATCCATGACCACGACTGTTTCAACCTGAACCCCGCAACC
This sequence comes from Paracoccaceae bacterium, assembly GCA_947461435.1. Lineage (GTDB taxonomy): Bacteria > Pseudomonadota > Alphaproteobacteria > Rhodobacterales > Rhodobacteraceae > CAIYZT01. The sequence continues at coordinate 331 of CANHLE010000159.1, forward strand.
AATGTGATGAACCCCGCGGCCGAGGCGGCCCTGTCGCGCGGCATGGGCTCTCGTCCTTCCTTGGGGTATCCGGGCGACAAGTATGAAATGGGCCTTGAAGCGATCGAGCAGATCGAGGTGATCACCGCCGAATTGGCGGCCGAGGTGTTTGGCGCCGCTTATGCGGAAATCAGGGTCGGCTCGGGGGCGCTGGCCAATCTTTACGGCTTCATGGCGCTTGCCAAACCCGGCGATGCCATTATTGCGCCGCCCGCGTCGGTGGGGGGGCATGTCACCCATCATGCCGATGGCTGCGCGGGGCTTTACGGGCTCCACACCCATCCCGCACCCATTGACGATGCTGGCTATACCATTGATCTTGAAGGTCTTCGCAGTCTGGCCCAAAAGGTGCGGCCCAAGATCATCACCATCGGCGGCAGCTTGAACCTGTTTCCCCACCCCGTGCCGCACATTCGCGCCATCGCCGACGAGGTTGGCGCCATGGTGCTGTTTGACGCCGCCCACCAATGCGGCATGATCGCGGGCGGCCAGTTTCCGAACCCCTTGTCGCAAGGCGCGCATCTGATGACGATGAGCACCTATAAATCCTTGGGCGGGCCGGCCAGCGGGCTGATCGTGACCAATGATGCCCAGATCGCGCAGCGGCTGGATGCCATCGCCTATCCCGGCCTGACCGCCAATTTCGATGCGGCCAAATCGGCGGCCCTTGCCTTGACCTTGCTGGATTGGCGCGATCATGGCCGGGCCTATGCGGCGGCGATGGTGGATCTGGCCCAGGCCCTGGCGCAGGCGCTGCACGATCTGGACATCCCGATTTTCGGCGCCCAAAGCGGGTTTACCCGCTCGCATCAATTCGCGGTGCTGGCAGCGCCGTTTGGCGGGGGTCAGACCGCCTCAAAGACGTTGCGCCGGGCCGGATTTCTGGCCTGCGGCATTGGTCTGCCCGTCGCCCCTGTGGCGGGCGATCTGAATGGGCTGCGCATCGGTACGCCCGAACTGGTGCGGCGCGGCGTGACCCCGAAAGATGCCCCTGCCCTTGCCGCCCTGATCGCCGAGGCGCTGCGATCCAACGCCGCCGAAACCATCGCCCCCCGCACCGCCGCCCTGCGCGCGCAGTTTCAGGGCCTTCATTATGTGAACCTGCCATGATCCAGCGCTCTCTTGGAACCAACGGTCCTCTTGTCTCGGCGCTGGGTCTGGGGTGCCTGTCCTTTGGCGGCACCTTTGGCACCACCACCGATGCCGCAAGTCAGGCCACATTGGATGCCGCCTGGGACCAGGGCATCCAGTTTTTCGACACCGCCAATATCTATGGCATGGGCCGATCTGAAACCATGATCGGCGAATGGATGCGCCGCACCGGGCACCGCCCGGTTCTGGCCACCAAGGCCAGTTTTGTCACCGCACCCCAGCGCGGGGTGGACAATTCGCCCGAACATCTGCGCGCTGAACTGGAAGGGTCGTTGCGGCGCTTGGGGGTGGATCATGTTGATCTGTTCTACTTGCACCGGCACGAAAAAGGCCGCCCCATCGAAGAGGTGGCCGACACCATGGGCCGGCTGATCGACGCGGGGAAGATCGGCGGCTATGGCCTGTCAGAGGTGGCACCCTATACCCTGCGCCGGGCCCACGCCGTTCGGCCCGTGCGGGCCGTGCAAAACGAATATTCCTTGTGGACGCGCAGCCCCGAACTGGGCCTGATCCAGACCTGCGCCGAACTGGGCGTGGCCTTTGTGCCCTTCGCCCCTTTGGCGCGCGGCATTTTCGGACGCACCGAATTTGATCCAGCGGGGCTGGAGCCGGGCGAACTTCGGGCCTCTATTCCGCGCTTTTTGCCGGAAAACTGGCCCCACAACCGGCCCTATGTCGCGGCTTTTCGCGCCTTTGCGGCCCGCCGGGGTGTTGCTGCGCCCGCCTTGGCGCTGGCTTGGGTGTTGGACCAAGGACCGCATATCGTGCCGATCCCCGGCACACGTTATGCCCATCATCTGGCCGATTGGGCGGGCGCAGATCATATCCGGCTGACGGCCGAAGACCGGGCCGAAATCGCCCGCCTTTTGCCCATCGGTTGGGCCCATGGCGACCGCTATAGCGACGAGCAAACCCTGACGGCCGAGCGGTACTGCTAAGCGGCGGATCGCCTTATCCGGGCCTACGTTGCCGCGCCGTGGCTGCGATCATAGCCGCTGCGCGCTGAGGCTTGCCATCCGGCCGGCGGGGCGCTGGGGCGAAACACCTCGACCAGCAAGGGATGGCAGGCGGCCTCGTCCGAGGAATGTTCGGCCGAACAATCCCCCCCCGGACAGGCCGACAAGGCCCCCAGCAAATCGGTCTCGGCAAAGAATTCCAGAAAATCACCCGGACGGACCGGGCTGGCTTTCATGAAATATTCCCCGGTGTCGCGCGTGAACCCCGTGCACATGAAAACATTCAACACATCATGCACATAGGCTTCGGCCTCCCAAAGGGGCAGATCGCGCGCCTGTGCCAAAGCGCGGGTCAGGTTGGAATGGCAGCAATGATGGTACTGCCCGCCGCCCGACAGCAAATTATGCGTGTAAGGATCGCAGCGCGTGCCGATCACATCATGAACCGCCCCGCCAAAAGCATCAAAGCCGTACCAATCCAAGGTGTCTTGCGTGATCGTGGCCAAAGCGCGCAGATGCGGAAGGCTTGACCACAGCCGATCGCCCGCGCTTAGATGCGTGCCATGAAGGGCGCGGGTCTTGCCGCTGAAAAACCTTTCGGACAAATCCGCAGCGGCCCACAGATTCAAATCGCCAACCTGCGGCCCGTCCACCGAGGTGATGCGAAAAAAATGCCCCGCAGGCACGTCAAAGCACCGCGCTTCGCGCGCGGGAACGCGGGTTTGGGACAGCCGGTGCCACCCCGCCCGCGCCGCGTGGTAGGGGGCAAGATCGGGGCGCGGCAGACCCTGCACCGGATAGCAGATGACGGGACGCACGGCCTTGCGGGCAGCGGCGTCATCGGGGGCGGCGTGGCTTGGATGGATCGGTTTCATCTGAGGCTCCTTTTGGCGGCGATGTCAAACCCAACGGGGCCTGCCGTCAACCCACCGCGTGACACCGCCGCGCCCGTCAGGGGGCGTTTGTCAGGGTCGGCCAGGGCTGCGCGCGTCAGATCAGGCGCTGCGCCTGGGCGATTGACAGGGCCTGAACGATCGTCTTGGCCCCAAGCTTGCGTTTGGCGTTGTTCAAACGCCCCTTGACCGCACTTTCCGAAATGCCAAGATTTTGCGCCACTTGCCGCAGGCGCAGACCTTGGCCCTGCAGGCACAGCGCCTCTCTTTCGGCTTGGGTCAGGGATATTCTGTTGCCGCAATCCAGATGCGCCGCCTTTACGATGTCGTGCAACTGGGTCAATTCAGCGGCTGCGAACTCTCGATCTTGCCGAAAGAAAATCCCAAAACTGCGCCGCCCGCCCGCCGCCGCGCCCAGAACGGACACAACGGCGCCAAAGGACAGGCCATAGAACAACGCCCTTGGCAGCACCTTTTCGGGATCTGGCATATTCATTTCAGACAGGCGCGCGGTACCGGTCTGTTCATAGGCCCAGCGGATCGCAGGATCGGCGCGCACCAGCCCGTGCTGAATGTAATGGTCCACCCAGCTTTCCCCCAGACCGTTCAATTCGGCCTCTGGAAAGGCAAAGCCGATGCGAAGCGCAAGGTAAAACCCCGCAGTCGCAATCGGCTCGATCTGAGATTTCAGGTTCTGCAATCGAAACATCAGCGAACGGCCGCTGCCCCATCAAAGGTCACGTCAATCGTTAAGAGCCAAAGATTAACGCCGCATGTTCAAAATGCAACTCAAAGGGGAATTTAGGGCGCGCCGCAGGGTTTCTGCTGGATGCGTTAGGACTGGGGTGGCCCGGCCTTGGCCGATCTTTTCGGTTCTGGCCGGGCAAGGCCCGCCTGTCCCAGTCTGCTGGCGACGAAAGGATCGGCGATCCAGCCTTCGCAAGGCTCTGGCAGATTCGGCATACCGGTCTCGCAAAAGCCCATCCGAAAGGCCCAAGCCGCCTGCACCGCGCAAAGGGCGGCATCCAAGGCGTCGCCTGCGGAGTCCTGATCCAGCCCATCGGGCAACATCACCCGCATTCCGAACCGATCTTGCCCGGCCGGCCCGATCAGCGCGGCCACCAAAGCCCGCCGTGCTGCCAAAAGACCGGCAGCATCCTTGGTGTCTGACTTATAGCTGACGCGGCCCAGCAAGGCCCGGGCGGCCACACCGGGATAAGCCTCCACGGCGATGCGCCCGCGGTCGCCCCTGTGCAATGCGGGCAAATGCAACCCGGCCGCGCGCAGGCGCGGGGCGCCTTCAAAAAACATAAGCCCCACCGGAACCCCGAACAGCTTTTGCGGGCTGGCCGCGCCCGTGCCTTTTTCGAACAATCTTTGGTGCTCTTTATCGCCGACTACGCGGTTTTCCTTGTAGTTTTCCAATCTTTGGCGAAATTCGGCCCGGCTCAGGCTTCCGACAAGATCCATGCAGGAACCCCAGTCAATGGGCCATCCGATGCCGTCCAGAAACCGGCGCGCTTGGGTAAAGGGAAAATCAAAACCCGCAAC
>CANHLE010000160.1 GCA_947461435.1 Paracoccaceae bacterium
AATATGTAAACATGCACCAGGCCGATGATTAGAACCAAGGCGGTTGAGATCATTGCAAGGCTCCCCTCTCAAAGTTTCGAACGGGACGGGATCAAAAGTGTCTGCCCGGTCCTGATGCTCGACGGCGTAGAAAGGATGTTTCGGTTGGCTTCGAAAATCGGTTTGAACAGGTTCGGATTTCCATAGAACTTCATGGCAACCGATCCCAAGCTATCGCCGCTTTGTACAAGATAGGTCATATCCTGAATGTCCAATATCGCGGTTTCCGGCGTTATATAGCTGTCATCGCCTGACGTATCCCCTTGCTCGTTCGGCGCGGTTGGCGTTTGGGCAACCAGTGCGGCCATCAAGACCGCCGTGTCCACACGGCCTTCGGTTGTCAACATCATGGCGTGCACGCGCACAGATCCTTGACTGACAGCCTCGTTCAACAAGTGATCTATTTCATCGGCCGATAGGCCCGCGTCCATTAATCTTGCCAACAAGAATTCCATCGTCACCTCGCGCGGTTCGGATGGCGCGGTTTGGGCGAATGTGCCTGAATCTTGCGACAATTCGGTCGGCTGTGCGGCAAAAGCAGCATCCTGTTCGCCGACCGGATCGTGGGTATCGGGGATGATCCTTTCGTTTAGATCGGCAATTGGACTGATGTTTGACGAGACTTCTTCTTGAGCAAGCGCGGCATCGGACCGTCCTGTTCCCAAGCTGTTCGGCACCGATCCGGCATTCAAACCCCCGAGGTCGTTCAAAGTTTCTGTATCCGCCCTCTGAGACTGGCCATCCGCTGAGCCATCACTGCTTGTCCGCACGCGGTCTGTTTCCAGATCAGAGTTTGCGCTTACGTGGCCGTCGGCAAAGAACGGACCAAACGGCACCCCAGTCACAAGGACGATAGCCGTGGACGCGACGACCAAATAAACAAGAACGATGCGGATCATGGCAAAGGCTTTCGGGATAAATCGATCTTTAAAGGGCAAACCGGTGAAAACTCGGCCTGTCAATATAGAGCATGGCCCAAAAGGCCAGACACATAATGTGGCATTACTCTATAGTGTTTCAGATCAAAAGCGAGACATTAAAGCGATGTCAGGCGGACGGCATCCGGCTTTCGACCATACCCGCATACCAACTTGACCCGAAGGGAATGGCATCATCGTCAAAGTTATACGCAGGGTGATGAACCATGGCCGTATCGCCGTTTCCCATGAAGATATACGCACCCGGCCGTTCAAGAAGCATGTAGGAAAAATCTTCGGCCCCCATCAGGGGCGGTATGTCGGTATCAACCTTACCTGAAACGGCCTGCGCAACCTCTGCGGCAAAGCGGGTATTTTCCTCGGCGTTCACTGTCACGGGATACCCGCGAGAATAAGTCACTTCGGCCTTGGCCCCAAAGGCCATTGCAGTGCCTGCGGCAATCTCATTTATCCGCCGTTCGACAAAATCCTGAACCGCGAAATCCATCGTTCTGACCGTTCCCTTCAACTTAACGACTTGGGGAATGACATTGTGTGCCGTGCTGTCTGTTTCCACAACACAGACCGATACGACCACTTGTTTCAACGGATCAACCCCGCGCGAAGCAATGGTCTGAAGCGCAACAATTAGATGGGCAGCAACGAGCGTGGTGTCGATACAATCGTGCGGCTTTGCGGCATGACCACCTTTACCGGTGACCACGATTTCAATGGTGTCAGCCGCCGCCATCATGGCGCCCGCGCGAATTGCAAATTGGCCCACGGGAATTCCCGGCATGTTGTGCATGCCGTATACCTCTTGAATACCGAAGCGGTCCATCATGCCGTCCGCCACCATTTCGCGCCCACCGCCGCCACCCTCTTCGGCAGGCTGAAAGATCATCACAGCCGTCCCATCGAAGTTTCGCGTTTCCGCCAGATACTTCGCGGCCCCCAAAAGCATTGCCGTATGGCCATCATGGCCGCACGCATGCATTTTTCCGGGCGTTTTTGATGCATAATCCAAACCGGTTTGTTCGATGATCGGCAAGGCATCCATATCTGCGCGCAAGCCAACGACCCGGCCCGAGGTATCAGACTTTCCCTTGATGACCGCGACAACGCCGGTTCTACCAATCCCGCAAACCACATCATCGCAGCCAAATTCACGGCAAAGTTCGGCCACCCGGGCGGCCGTGCGCTGCACATCGAACAAGAGTTCGGGATGTTGATGAAAGTCATGCCGCCACTCTGTGATCTCGGGCAAAAGTTCTGCGAAGCGGTTCTTGACGGCCATGGTGGGTCTCCTTTGGCGGCAAGACTGCGCCAAACCATGGGCCGCGACAAGCCCAGAACCGTCAAGGATCAGCGTGCCATAACCAGACCAGCCAACCATGACGCCCCGAAAGGCAGCGCGGCATCATTGAAATCATAGGCTGGGTGATGCAACGGCGCAGAAAGGCCGTTGCCGATGAAGATAAATGCCCCCGGACGCAGGGCCAGCATTTCCGAGAAATCTTCTGAGACCATGACCTGGGGCGTAGTCTCGTCTACCTCGGCTGAGATGGTTCGGGCGACGGAAACGGCAAATCTGGTTTGATCCGGCGCATTCACCGTCGCCTTCGCCTCTCGGTCATATCGAATCTCGGCCGTTGCGCCATGGGTCTGTGCGATCCCGCGCACCAAGGTGCACAGCCGATCCTCCAGCAAATCTTGCACCGAAGGGACGAAACTGCGCACGGTTCCGTTCAGGGTGACAACCCCCGGCAGCACACAGGCCCCTGCGGAGTCTGTCGACAGTTTTCCAACGCTGACCACGGCCGATTGCAACGTATCAACGGACCGGGCCACAAGAGTTTGCAGGGCGACCAGAACATGCCCCGCCGCCATGACACTATCGACACACAGGTGTGGTTGGGCCGCATGTCCGCCTTGGCCCAGAAGCCGGATTTCAAACATGTCGGCCGCTGCCATCAAAGGGCCGGGACGGATTGCAAAGCTGCCCACGGCCATCGCCGGCATGTTGTGCAGCGCGTAAACCTCGTCCACGGGCCAACGGTTGAACAGGCCGTCGGCGATCATGGCCTTTGCGCCTCCGCCGTCTTCCTCAGCGGGCTGAAAGATCAAGACAGCGCTGCCAGAAAAGGCGCGGTTTTGCGCCAGATGGCGCGCGGCCATCAACAGCATGGTCGTATGGCCGTCATGACCACAGGCGTGCATCTTTCCAGATATTCCGCTGGAATAGGGAACATTGGTCATTTCTGAAATTGGCAAGGCATCCATGTCTGCCCTCAGTCCGATGGACCGATTGCCCGGTTCGCGGCCCTTGATCACGGCGACGACGCCGCTTTGACCAACCCCTTGTGTGACCTCGTCACATCCAAAAGATCTGAGCAGATCCGCCACGCGCGCCGAGGTGCGCGGCAAATCAAACCGCAATTCGGGATTTGCATGAAACTCGTGACGCCAAAGAACCGCCTCGCGCTGCATGTTTTCAATTTCTGGAATAACGGTCATGTCGGCGCCCCTTTGACGGTCAAGCTGCACGCGATCGGACAGGCGCGCAAGACTGCTTTAACTGAATCGCCGCCGCGCATCCAGTGCAAGGCCGGTTCCGACGGAACCCAACATATCCCCCGTCGCAAGACGCGCCTGCGGAAGCGCGGCACGGATCAACGACTGAAGAATGGGCAAGCCAGAGGAGCCGCCTGTCATGAAAACCGTGCCGATCTGCGAGGCGTCTAGATCGGCTTGCAACAAGACCGCTTGGATTGTTTGCGCAATGCGCGTTACCGGGGCCGCAACCGCTTGCTCGAATCCATCGCGGCGTGTCAACGGATTTGGCCCCCCTGTCAGCGCTGACATCTGAAGGCGGGCGACGGGCGCGCCAGACAGTTCGATCTTCGCCGCCTCAACGGCCATGGCCAGTGCATGGCCATGACGCCCTGAAACAACGGTGATCATCCGGTCGATCAGTTCTGGTCGCACCGCTTCAAGGCGCAATGCCTTAAGATCAGCGGCAACCCGTTGGGTATACAGAAAATTGATCCGGTGCCACGTGGCCAAATCAAGATAGTAGTGGCGCGGCATCGTGCCCAACCCGCCCTTGGTGGGCGAAAGGTATCCCAAATGCGGCAGCACTTCGGCAAGGCTTAAAAGCCGGTCAAAATCAGTGCCCCCCACCCGAATTCCGTCATTTGCCAGAATGTCCGATGACCGATCCGAAACCCCTGCGCGCTTGGGCGACACGCGCACGATCGAGAAATCCGAGGTGCCGCCACCGATGTCGACGATCAGAACCAACTCTTCGTTTTCAACCGTCTGTTCGTAATGCAAGGCCGCCGCAATAGGTTCGTATTGGAAACCAATTTCCTTAAAACCCAGACTTTCGGCAATCTCTTGCAAGACAGCTTGAGCGCGCGCATCTGCGGCCGCATCGCAATCAACGAAATGGACAGGCCGCCCCAGAATGACTTGGGAAAGTGGGCCGGTTTCAGCGGACTGAAGAGCCACCAGATGGCGAAAGAACGCCGTCAAAACCGATTTGAACGAAACGGACTTGGTGCCTATGGCCGTCCGTTCATCGATCAAACTGGAACCCAGCGTGCTTTTTAGCGCACGCATCAGTCGGCCATCTTCGCCGTCGACATAGGCAGAAATCGCCGCCCGGCCAAAGCTTGGAGGACCGCCTGCCTCCCAAAAGACAGCGGATGGCAGGGTGACCTCCGTCCCTTCCAAGGGCATCAGCCAGGCTTTGGTGCGGTCGGCCAAGGCAATGGTCGAATTCGACGTGCCGA
>CANHLE010000161.1 GCA_947461435.1 Paracoccaceae bacterium
CCGATCAACGAGACGAGACGGTGCTGGTCGGCCTCCATCGGTTCCATGGCGTCGACCATGCCGCGCATGGCCCGCCCGGTGCCAAGCGCAATGACCGAGGGCGCCTCCATCCGAAGGAAGCGTTCCAGTTCGGCCGCCGCCGCGGGGGCAATGGCGCGCACCCCATCTGCCCCGGCACCCAGACCGGGCGCGACACGGCAGCGCAGCAAGCCAAAGCGGCGGGTCAGGGCGGTTTCCAGATCAAGGCAAGCCCCGATGCGGTGGTTCAGGCGCACATGGATCAGCCCTTCGGTCATGGCGCGGCTGACAAGGCGCTGCGCGCGTTGGCGGCTGACCCCCAATTCCTGCGCGATCTGATCCTGCGTCAGCCCCCCGACATAGGACAGCCACCCGGCACGGGCGGCTTCATCATTCTGGCTGGGTTCGGGTTCTATGGTCATGACTTTGCCATTACATCGGGATCAATCGTAAAGAAATCGGCAAAAGAGTTGAATTTGCGATGCGGCCGGGCGTCATCGGGTTCGTCCAGCGCGCGGCCGGACAGATGACTTCCGCCGGTAAAGCGCCAAACCTCCATGCCGGCGGCAAGGCCCGCGCGGATGCCCGTCAGGCTGTCTTCGATGACAAGGCACCGGGCGGGATCGGCGCCGCAGGCCTGCGCGGCATGCAAGAACAGATCCGGGGCGGGTTTGCCGCGCTTCACCATCGAGGCGGTGAACAGGCGCGGCCCGGCCAGATGGCCCAGCCCCACAAGATCAAGCGAAAAGGCGGCGCGTTTGGGGCTGGACGAGGTGGCCACGCAATAGGGCAAGGCCAGACGGTCTATGGCGGTGGCCACATGCGGCATGACAGTCAAATCGCGCTCAAAGGCGGCCAAGAGACGGGCGCGGTAGTGATCTTCGAATTCGGCCGGTAAATCCAGACCGAAGTCTTGGCGGATGGTTTCCATGACCGTGGGGTAAGAGCGGCCCAGAAAATGGCGCGCGACATAGGCCAGATCGATGTGCACGCCCAGCGCAGCCAAAGCATCGATCAGCATCTGCGCCGAGATGATTTCGGAATCGATCAGCACGCCGTCACAATCAAAGATGACCAGCTGTTTCATCGGCGCCCTACCGACAACAGGCACAGGATTTCAAACATCATCGTCGCGCCCACCAAGGCGGTATTGCCCGACGGGTCAAAGGGCGGCGACACCTCAACCACATCGGCCCCGACAAGGGGCAGGCCCGAAAGCCCGCGCACCAGTTGCTGGGCTTCAAAGACCGTATATCCGCCGACTTCGGGGGTGCCGGTGCCGGGGGTGAAGGCCGGATCGATTCCGTCGACATCAAAGGTCAGATAGGCCGGCAGGCCCGCCGTGATGTCGCGGATCCGGGCGATGACGGCGGGCAATCCAAGGCGATAGACATCTTCGATATAAAGGGCCGTGATGCCGGAGGTTTCGGCGAAATCCGTGCCATCGGGGGCATAACGGGTGCCGCGAATACCGATCTGAACGCAGCGATGCGGATCAACCAGACCCTCTTCAACGGCGCGGCGCAGCCATGTGCCATGGGTGTATTTGTGGCCGCCAAAATAGCTGTCGTTGGTGTCGGAATGGGCATCAAACTGGATCAGGCCAAGGGGGCCGTTCTTGGCCAGCGCCCGCAAAATTGGCAAGGTGATGAGGTGATCGCCGCCCGCCGTCAACGGCGTGGTGCCCGCTGCGGCAAAGCTGGCGTAATGGCCCGTTATCAGCTTCAGGCTGTTTTGAATGTCGATGGGATCAATCGGGCAATCGCCAAAGTCCGCCACGCGGTGGCGCGTGTAGGGCGAGGTTTTGGTGACGTGGTGAAAGGGACGCACCATCATCGACGCCTCGCGCAGGGCCCTTGGCCCGTGGCGGGTGCCCGCCCGGTTGGTTGTGCCGCCATCATAGGGCAGGCCGATCAGCGCGATATCGGCCTGATCGGGGGCCGACACCGTGGGCAAGCGAAAGAAACTGACCGGTCCGGCATAGCGCGGCGTGGTGGACGAAGAAGCGGGCCAGTAGGTTTGCATGTCGCACCTTTCAAAGGGGATAAGGCCAAAGCGGGGACCGGTTGCCGGGGGTCAAACATCGCGCCCCAGACAAACTCTGGCGCAAGATTGCGGTCAAGGGGCCACAGACAGATTTGGCCGAATGTGCGAAAACATCAAGCCCGCGGAGGATGGGACACACGATCTGGGGTTGTGTCTTGTCCAAAACGCAAAATATCTTGGTTGTGGCCTGTTTCCGCCCAACCAATTCCCGATATTGAAAAATCCCCCGCGAATCGGCATAAAGGAAGTCATAAAATGACCTGACGCGCAGGGTGTGCCACGCGGCAGGCGATTGAGGCAGAGTATGAAAACCAGTTTCGCAGTCGCGGCCCTGTCCGCATGTTTTTTAACCATGATCGCCACGACTGCCAGCGCGGGCCCGATTGAGCGGGCCTGTCTGCAATCAGACCGGGATGGCGCCAGCCGGGCCGTGTGTTCGTGCATCCAGCAGGTTGCAGATCAGACGCTGGGCGGATCAGACCAGCGCCGGGCGGCGAAATTCTTTGGCAATCCCGAAAAGGCCAACACCGTCTGGCAAAGCCAAAGCCGATCGGATGACGCCTTTTGGGAACGCTACAAGTCCTTTGGATCGCAGGCCGAATCCTATTGCGCGGGCATCTGACAGGTCAGCGAAAGGCCGGGCCGTGGGCCCAGAGCGTAAGCGACCAGCGGGTGCCTTTGGTGACGGGTGTCACGCGGTGCAGAACGAACGCGGGAAACAGCGTGGCGAGGCCGCGTGCCCGGGGCACGGTGGCAAGGGTGCTGTCGGGGCGCAGTTCCAACGCGCCGCCTTCATACTCGGCCGGATCAGACAACTGGACCACAATGGTCATCTTGCGTTTGGCCGCCCATTGGCCCGCGCCAATATCGCTGTGCCAATCGAAATGGCCTTCGCGTTCAGCCCCATAGCGCGCGACCTGCGCGCTCTCGCCAAAATCCGTGATGTCAAAACCGAAAGACTCCCGGTTGGCGCGGGCAACTTGGGCGATCATCTGATCCATGACCCAAGCGGCCTGCGGGATATCGTCCAGCCAGGCAATATCTGCCCGGCGCAGGGCATGAGAGGTGGTACCCTTGACCAGACCGGCATCGCGCAAGGGCTGCGCGGCGACAAGGGCGATCAGCCGATCGCAATCGGCCCCGCTTAACGCTTGGGGGACGAAAACGGGGGACAAGCGGGGCGCGGACAGGGACATGAGCGCGGTCAGGGTGCGGGGGTCATGGCGGAATGATCGTGCCCCATGCTGTGCCCGTCCATCGCGGCTGGATCTGCCTGGTCCGTCCCGCCCGGTGCGCGGGCATTGTCCACGATGGCCACAATGCGAAGCGCCTCTGCGCCGTCAAACGTCAAGGTCAGGGGGATGGACTGGCCATCCGTCAGCGCCTGCGTCAGGCCCATAAGCATGACATGATCGCCGCCGCGGGCAAATTCGTGCATCTCGCCCGGTGGCAAGACAACGCCGCCATCCAACGGCAGCATCTGCATCAGGCCGTCGGCCGATTCGGCGCTGGTGTGAAGGCCGGCCATCTGGGCCAGATCGCAGGTCACACCATTCAGGGTGATCACATGATCGGTGTTGTTGTGAATGATGAAATAGACCGCGCCAGAGGCCCCCTGCCCGCCCACGACCCGGGCATAGACATCATGCACATGCACCCCGTCGGGGTGGTCTTGCGCCGCTGCGGGCGCCGTGCCCAAGACCATGGCAACCAGCACAGCAAAACAGGCACGAAGAACTTGCATGGTGCATCCCCAAAACGGTTTCGGACAGGACCTATGTCAGGTCGGCGTGGCATGAACCGTGACATGGTGCCGCGCAAAGGAAAAGACCCCGTTCGGCCATGCGAACGGGGTCTTTTGCATCACATCGGCAAGGATCAGGACGCGGCCTGCGCCTTTGCGATTTCTTTTTTGATCTTTTGTGCGTTGACCGACAGTTCGTCGTCCTTGGCCTTGGCCAAATAGGCATCCAAACCGCCGCGATGGTCAACCGAACGGATACCGGCGGCCGAAACGCGCAGGTTGAACGAGCGCCCCAGAACGTCGGACATCATGGTCACTTCGTTCAGGTTCGGAAGGAACCGGCGACGAGATTTGTTATTGGCATGGCTGATCGTGTTGCCAGACATCGGGCCCTTGCCCGTCAGTTCGCAGACGCGCGACATGATCGTGTTCCTTCGTTTCAACTGGGAAGGGCGCGAGGGAATCCCTGCGCGTCCGAATTCGATTTGGGGCATTTACGGGCTTAAGGGGATGACGTCAAGCGCTTGCGCAGGAAAAGCCGCGTCAAATCGGGGACCGCAGGGCGATTGGGGTGCAAAGGGGGGGGCGGCGACGGCGGGGCAACCAATCGGGCCAAGGTCGGGGCCTTGATGAAGGGACAAGGCCCGTGATACCCCGGACTGCGGCGCGGGCAAACCGGCGCGCAAGGCCTTGACGGCATGGGTCATCGCCCCACCCTGACCACCCGACGAGGACCCAATGATCCTTCCTTTGCACGAACTTGCCGCCCTTGGGACGGCCACCTGCTGGGCCACTTCAGGATTGATCGCGTCCGATGCCGTTCGGGCGCTGGGGCCGTTTCATTTCAATCTGATCCGTCAGATGTTCGTGACGATTTTGCTGATCGGGATCGTCACCCTGACGGGCGGCTGGCAGGGATTGGGCGGCGGGCAAATGGCCAGCC
>CANHLE010000162.1 GCA_947461435.1 Paracoccaceae bacterium
GGGCACGTGGCTTTTTGTTCGGTGGTCCGCCCGGCCGAACATTCCCAGCGCCCCGGCAGTTACCGAACCAATGATGCCTTTTGGGCAGGCCGCGGCTATCGGCCCCTTCTGGGGGTGATGGCCGAGTTTGGATGGAAAGATCTGGGTGAGCCGGCAGAGAGCGTGAAGCCGCTGCAATTTTGGATGCGCAAACTGTAGCGCTGCCCAGCAAGGCCGGACAGTGCCCAGACCGCAGCAACGCAGACTGGCAAAAGGCAGGCGGGCAAAAGGCAGGCGGCCTAATGCCCGGCGGCAGCAGTGCGGCGCGGCGGGACCGAGGGCAAGGCCCCCAGATCAAACAAGCTGTCCAACGTGGGGACGCCGTCAATCAGACGGGCCAGATTTTCGGCGCAGCGGGCCAAGAGCGCCGGATCTGCGCCTTTGGCCAGATAGTCGGCCAGAGACATCCCTATTCCGGTTTTTTCGATGAATTCGGCGTTGCCCTGTTCATAGAGCGAAATGGGCTCCAGATAGAGAACGGGTGTTTGCGCCAGATAGCTGTCAACCACCGTGGCCCCGCCCGGTTTGGAGACAAGGGCGCGCGCGCGCGAAATCACGTCCAGCGCACCATGGTGGGCCATGGGCGGCAAGATGCGGTAGCCGGTTTCGGTAATCTGGGCGAGGCGGGCAAATTCGGCCGAGGATTCGGTGCCCAAATCAATATCAAAGAACAGACTGGCGCGCGCCAAGAGTGTTTCCTTTTCTGCCATGGCCCGGTCACGCGGCAACAAGATTGCGCCGGGGCCGGGCAAAAGATCCAGCACATCGCGAAAGCGCCCCATGGCCCAGCCGCCGCCATGGGTGGCAAAGGAAAACTCGCGCTGATCATAGGGCCGCACGTGCAATCCGGGGGCGGAATGGCGGCACGACAGGCGGGCGGGGTTCGCGCCAACCGGGTAATTCACGCTGAGCGGCAAGGGGATATGCGAAAAATCCAGAAGATCGCGGCCTGATGCATCCACCGGGCGGCGGTCAGGATCCACATATTGCAGATCCACCCCCTGCAAGACATCGCCAAGATGGCCGATGATCTCTTCCATGCTGGAGGGTTCAAAAAAGATCACGCGGCGCGGCGGGTTCAAGATGAACTCGGCGCGCAGGCGCGCGACCGCGTCGGGCGCATATTCCGGCCGCCAGCGGTCTTGGATGTCGTGATCGGCATAATAGCGGGCCGCGTTGCCCGGTTCGGCCAAGAACCACGCCCGCATATCAAGGAACATCTGCCTGCCTGCGGGCGACAGCAGATCCTCGCGGTAGATCAGCCTTGCCCCGCCTTGCAGGGCCTTTGCCATCAACAAACATTGGATGCGCACCCCGTGGCCGACACGCATGCCGACAATCAGGGTCTGAGGCAGGGCCGAGAGTTCGATCGGGGTCTGGCGCAAAGCGCCGGGATGAGAGATTTGGGCAAGTCCGTCAAGCATCGCTGTATCCTCATGGTTGAATCATGTCTTTAAAAATGCGAATTTCTACATCCTCTGGTTGCAGTCTGCGGGCGATGCGGGCAAGGATTTGTTGGGAAACATCCACAGGATTCGTGCTTGGACGGCGGAAGCGGCCCAAGAACTGGATCCATGTAGATTTCCCTTGAAAATCGGCGCGCATGGGCGCATATCGCGGCCAGAAAGCCTGCGCGTCGCGCGGGCCAACCCCTGTTGGAGAGACCATGGCCAAGGAAGAAACCCTCGAATTCCCCGGTGTCGTTAAGGAATTGCTGCCGAACGCGACATTCAAGGTCGAGCTAGAGAATGGCCACGAACTGATTGCGACAATGGCGGGCAAGATGCGCAAGAACCGGATCCGCGTTCTGGCGGGTGACAAGGTTCAGGTGGCGATGACGCCCTATGACCTGTCGAAGGGCCGCATCAACTATCGTTTCAAATAAGCGACTGACGTGCGTTTTATTTTGGGATCAGGCAGTCCGCGCCGAAGGGAACTTCTGGCGCAGATCGGTGTTGTGCCGGATGCGATCTTGCCCCCGGATATCGACGAAGACCCCCGCAAGGCCGAATTGCCGCGCCCTTATTGCGCGCGTCTGGCCCGGGAGAAGGCGCTGGCCGTTGACGCGGGGCCGCAGGATATCGTCCTTTGCGCCGATACCACCGTGGCGCTGGGCCGGCGCATTTTGGGCAAGCCGCGCGACGCGGGTGAGGCCGCCCGATTCCTGACCGATCTGGGCGGGCGGCGTCACCTTGTGATCACGGCCGTTGCCGTGCGCAGGGGCGAGACGATCTGGACGCGCGAGAGCGTGTCCGCCGTCAAGATGAAGCGCCTGTCGGACGTGGAACTGAACGCCTATTTGGCGTCTGGTGAGTGGGAGGGCAAGGCCGGCGGCTATGCCATTCAAGGGGCAGCGGGCGCCTTTATTCCTTGGATCTCGGGATCGTTTACCGGGATTGTGGGCCTGCCGCTGGCCGAAACTGCCGCGCTGTTGCAAGCAGCCGGATACCCCCTTTGGAGGCAGACATGAAAGGCCGTATCGTCATTCTGGACCAGTTGGGCGACCAGCAGGCCGCGTGCCTGATCGTGGACGGGCAGTTGGTGGAGCTTTCGGTCGATCCGATCACCGATGCGCCCCTGCCGGGGGCGATTTACCGGGCCGTGGCCGACCGTCCGGTCAAAGGACAGGGCGGCATGTTTGTGAAGCTTCCGGGGGGGCTTTCGGGATTTTTGCGCCAGACGGGGGGCATTGCGCCGGGCCAAAAGCTGCTTGTTCAGATCACCGGCCCGGCCGAGCCGGGCAAGGCCCTGCCGGTGACGCTTCGGCTTTTGTTCAAATCGCGCTATGCCATCCTGACGCCGGGCGCGCCGGGGATCAACATCTCGCGCGCCATCAAGGATGATGACGCGCGTGCGGCCTTGAACGAGATTGCCCAGACGGCCATGCAGGGGGCCGACGAGACGCTGGGCCTTATCCTGCGGTCGGCCTGCGAGACGGCTGAGACCGAGGTGATTGCCGAAGATGTGGCCGCGATGCGCGATCTGGCCGAAGCGGTTCTGGCAGATCTGAACGGCGGGCCCGAACTGTTGGTGGATGGGCCGGGCGCCCATGATCTGGCCTGCCGCGATTGGCTTGACCCCGAGCCGGACGAGATGATGACCGAAGCGGGGGGGTTTGAAACCCATGGCGTGCATGCCATGATCGAGGCCCTGTGCGTGCCGCGCGTCGGCCTGCCGGGCGGCGGACACATGATGATTGAGCCGACGCGCGCCCTTGTGGCGGTGGATGTGAATACAGGGCCCGACACCTCACCCGCGGCAAGCCTGAAGGCCAATATCGCAGCCGCGCGCGACCTGCCCCGTCAGATGCGGCTGCGCGGATTTGGGGGACAGATCGTGGTGGATTTCGCCCCGGTGCCGAAAAAGGACCGGGCGATCCTGGATCAGGTGATCAAGGCGGCCTTTCGGCCTGAAGGGGCAGATGTAAACCTGGCCGGATGGACGACACTGGGCCTGTACGAAATCACGCGGCGCCGCGACCGGCTGACTTTGGCCGACCTTGTGAAAATTCCCGCGCCATGACCTGCCCGATTTGCCAGCGCGAAAGTGATGCCAAGTACCGCCCCTTTTGTTCGCGGCGCTGTTCGGACGTTGATTTGGGGCGTTGGTTGACGGGCGGGTATGCCATTCCTGCGACAGAAGTGGAACAGGACGACGCATCGTCCGACGATGCCACGGACAGCGCCGAAAACCGGCCGCACTAACCCCCTGCCCTTCTTGCAAATCCCGACAAAAAATCACCCGAACCCTCTGGACAGCCCTGCGCGCCTGACGTATCAACCGCCAACCAAGCGGGCCGCCTGAGGCGCCCAACGGCCCCGGTGCCCAGATAGCTCAGTTGGTAGAGCAGCGGATTGAAAATCCGCGTGTCGCTGGTTCGATTCCGGCTCTGGGCACCACTTAATCCCTATAAAATCAAGCGATTATGCATAGCACACTCCCGAGTTCGTGCGTTGCACAGTCATAGCACACTTCTGCCTGCGTTCCTGCGCCTAGTTGCAGCAGCTTTCCCGACTCGTTTGCTGTGTTCAACACAGTGTCGGGTTTTGGTGTGTTGGACACAGCGTTTTAGATTGCTGGTGGAACACAGTGTTTGCTGTGTTTTGGGCCAAACCCAACGAACTCTAGTTCAATTGTGCTAAAGTTGGATCAAGCTTACACTGCGAAGACAGCAGGCACGAACTTTCTACACGGGTACACAATGAGACTTCTAGTGGCGCTCTCGATCTTTTTGCACTCTGTGATGTTCTCTGGGATGCTGCTGGCGCAAACTTTTACTAGCGATCCCATGAATGCTGATCGCGTCAAAAAGGCGGACGGAGTTTGGGATCTTTCCATTAAGGAAGGCAATTGCAACCCGTCCGACTATGGAGACGGAAGGGGAGAATCAGACTGTAAAAACGGAAACATCCAAGCCCGAATTTTTTCTGGAAAAACATATAATTCACCTAATACTGTAGCGTATGAGTTTGAAATACTTATTGAGGAAGGGTTTGTCTACACAGAAACCCTACCATACAGAAAGCGTGGCAGCATTGTCATTGCGGAGTGGGGGCGAATAAGGCTCATCAAGAACCACATGTATGAAATGCATCTTACGCCAAGTCGCGGGGTTACATTCGAAGA
>CANHLE010000163.1 GCA_947461435.1 Paracoccaceae bacterium
AAAGAATCCAGCACGGCGAGATCGTGATTCCGCAAGCCTTTGATAATGAGTCGCTTTTGCCAAGATCACCCGGCAGGTGGATTCCGCCTGGCTTCCCCGGTGAAAATGCCTGTCGCTAGCGAAACGCCGCGCTGCGCCCCCCCGCATACAAACGGGGCTGGGGAGGAACCATTGGTAGGGGCGGTCTGAGTCGCATAGGGGAACAGTTTGTCGATGAACGCCTGAAATCAGCATCCGAGAACCAGATTCCGACAGCAACTGAGGTCAAATCTGATCCGTTCTAGCAATAGCATCATAATAGGCCACTCATTCCAAAGCCTATAGCGTTTCGATGTTTTTTGATGCCGGCGATCTCATCCAGCATATCAACCATAACATCGGTCTTGTCCTTGTGCTTCAGAAACTGGTGTTGGCGAAATGCCTCTGTGAGCTTCGGTCGCTTTCCGAGAAAGAAAAGCTTTTCCCTTGAGTAGATCTGAGTGATGTCGTTTATCCAGTCCACCATCCAAGGGGCCACGCTGAAAGACGCGCAATTCGGCGTGGATCGCATCGACATTGGCGTACAGAAGTAGACGCACAGATGCGGAGTGAGCGGAAGCAATGCTCTTCCATTGATTCGATCGGCAACCAAGCTACTGGTGAGCCAGTCAAGGCTTCCATCCCCGAAGATGAACTTCTTCAAAGGGGAGTGCAGTAGAACAAAGTACTGATTTGAGATAAGGCCATTGCGGCAAAGCTTCTTCGCAATCCGGTAGTTTTCGGCCATGTTGGCTTTACCCACCTCCTCATCGGGTGGGAGGCCCATCAACTTGGGATATCCCTCATATCGGGATCGGTTCGCAGGGCTGCGGATCAAGAGTGAGTGTATTAGTAACAACAGATTACGGTGTAAATCTTCATCCAAGTGATAGAAATTACACATGTCGCGAAGCGATCTGTTCTTCTTCAACAGCAGCTTGATAAGTGCAAAGAACTCTTTTGGCGAACTCCCAAATGGCTTCAATCCTTCAAGGGATGCGATGATGTTATGCACTTCATTGTCTATATCAAATTCTTCCTCAAAATTGCTTTCCCAGACAGTTCCCCGAAATATAGTGTGGCCATGAATTTTGAAACCTATTTTCCGGTTAGTGGATCGCTTCTTGTCGACTATTCCACTAGGTTCAATCCACGAGACGTCGCCACTTCTGTCGGCCCAATATCTTTGAAGTCCAACGGGCCACCAATGGTGGTTTTTCGATCTGTTCCCATTTGCCATTCACTGCCCTTCGGATCGACGGAGCTGAAGTTGTTAATCGCTTCCATTCCAATGACGTTACACATTCTTGATGCTGGCTCACAACATGCCTAGGGGCACATGGCACAACGGGGATCAACCGTCGCCGAAACCTTGATCCCGCATGCGCGCAAGGGCGTCGAGTGCGTGGCGTGATTGCAGATCTGACGGAAGCCTTCGTGGGATAGATGCGCAGACCTCCAGGATCTGTTGGTCCTTCGGTGTGAGGCGCTTCCGTTCGCGCCCCCATTCCAAGAGGTCTTTCCAGAAATCAGCCCCGAGCGTCACAACCTCTGACTGGGCATTGATGCCCTCGGTCATGGCTTTCTTGGCCTTTTCGTCGCGTTTTGCGGTTCGAGCTGTTTCTACCAACGTCAAACAGGTTTCGAAGTCGTCATCATAGTCCAGCGTGCGGCCCTTCATGCCGTTCCAGCACGCCTGCTGTTTTGCCCATTCCGACATGTTTCGAACGCCAGCCGGAGGGTGAGTGACCACGTCATGCGCTTCAGCTGCGGCAAGAAGGAGTGCGCGTTGCAGTGCTTCCGGGACGGATTGCCGACGCCAGATGGCATCCAGATCCAGGACCTGCTTTTCGCCGTTGGCGTCATGGAACAGCTTGGCCATGGAATAGGTGACGATGTTTGCACGATAGCCGCCTTCGTACCACGGTTGCTTCGGAACCTCGGTCTCCAGCCAGCGAAAGACGATCGCCTTGGAAATCAGCCGCCGATACCAGAGTTCGTCGTATCTTGCGTCACTCTTGGCCCAAGCCTCGCCAATCTCCTTTGCGAATTCGGCAAAGTTCTTCTGTGCGCCGCGCGACACGATATGGGGCTGCCCCGCAGCAGAGAACTCGAACTTTGCAAGATCGGTCTTGCTGAAAAGCTGTGCCTTGGGGAATTCAATGTCAAAACTCGCCTGAGCCTTGCCCTTGACCTTCGGCCGCGCATTGATGAACTGCCCACGCGAACGCTCATAGAACCATTTGCTGTCATGACGGTCGCCGTCCCGCGCCGTGAAAATCACATCCCTTGAGAATTGCTCCATACGGATGTGAAACGGGTGATTGGCGAAAAAGTCGGCCGCGTTCACCTTGTTCTGGGTGTTGGCATACTCGGAGATTTTCGGCACGATTTCTTCGGACTTGGCAGGGGAGACGACCGTCAGTTTCATTTGCACAAAGACCTGCGAAAGCTGGTCCTTGGCCGATTTCAGGCCACTGTGGATCGATCCTGTCGTCTGGGCGCCATTGACGATTTGCAGGTTGCTGATCGATGCGATTGCCAATCCGTCAGCCGTTCGGACGCACGATACCTCGTCTGCTGTCGCTGAAAGGCCGTTGTTGTAAGGGAAGAAGAGCTCGGGTTCCTCCTTGATCGTCTTCTGGATACCTTTGTTCGTCTTGGCTCGTGCCTGAAGGAAAGAGCGCACATTGGCTTCGAGCAGCCGCGCGCCCCAACGGTCGTATATTGCGGCCAATTGTTCGCCTGGAACAATCAGCAGGTAGCTTTCCAATGCAGCTCCGGTCTGCGACGCCTTGAGCGCTGGCAGGGGTGCGCCAAAGTCCGTGGCAAAGTCGATGACCATGTCCTCGCGCGCCTGGCCTGAGCGGTCAAAGCGTTCAAACCGTGCCAGATCCCAAACCGACCAGGTGATGGGCACCTCGCCCAAGTCTGCCAACTTCACCGTGTCGTCGCGGCCTATATACTGGCGGTTCGAGATCAGGATCAGCTTGACCTTGGTAACCTGCGACCATGTCGCAATAATCAGGTCAGAGACTTGAAATGCCGGGTTTGCCTCGTTGAGTGCGTCACGAAAGTCTTTGGTCTTTGCCTTCTTCAAGAAACGGATCAACGGGTTTAGGATCGGAGGCACGTCCCCCTTGCCGAAGGTCTGAACCTCTTCGCTGTCGGCGAAGTCGCATATAATCAGGCCGAGGACCCCTTCGCTGTCGCGTGGGTCGCCCGCATAGCCATCAATCCGAAGTTTCTGTCCTCCTTCGCCACTCTGGTAGTACGCGCGATCCGCCACTTCCAGTTCGCCTGCTTCGGTCAATCGCTCTGTCATCCGGTCGAAAAACGCCTCGACCGGAAAAACACCACTGGCGTCAGCTTCGCGGCGAATGTCTGCCATGAGGCTCTGATGGTACTCGTCAAGTTCGGTCACGGCTGCACCTCTTCGATCAGTTTTGCCTGAACGTCAGACCAGTCGATCCGAAAGGGAGTGCAGGCAGATAGCGCGAGTGCATAGGACACGGCAGACACGCCCAACGGCACGGGGGCCGAGATGCGCGGGAATTTCTCTGCTACAACGTGAAATTCTGGTGCGGAAACTATCCAGCGCCATGCCGAATAGTCGTGCAGCAGGTCATAGCCGACATCGGCAAGGTGCAGATCCCAATCCATGATCGCTGACGGCTCAGTCCGTTCGAGAAGATCGGTGACGTCAGCGACATAGTCCGTCAGCGTTTTGCCATGAGGCTGCTGGACCTTGTCGATGGCAAGGACTGCCAACCACAGGCGACGATCAGGGACGTCAGCCAGCTGATGCTCATTCGTGATTTTCACGAAAGGCTGAGACGCGCCGCGACGGGCTTTGACCTCTATGCAGTCGGCCTTTAGCTCAAAATCCTTCGGTGCGCCTGAGGGGCCAGTCCAAGCGGTCAATGCAGGTTTAGGGCCAAGATTGGCAATCAGAAGTTTCAGGACCTCGATTTCCCCAATCAGGCCTTTTTGTGCTTCCTCCGACAGAACCTCGAGCTTTCCGCCTCGCAGCAGATAGTGCCAGCGAAAGGTCCGCCCTATGGCACGATCCAGCGCCTCCGCCTCGGTTTCCGCAAGCTCCCCTGCAGCCGTCACGTCGCGGCAAAGGGTCTCGAACAGCTCCATCTGGGCGTTATCCTTCAGCCTGATGTAAAGGATAGGGCCGCCTGGCAAGGTCTGAAATCTGATTTCGAGGTTCTTGAGTTTCGGCAATTCAGGGACGGGCTTCGGCAACTCTGTCAGCTGAAGCAGCAGGCACACGTCAGTACGGGGCATCACAGCCCAAAACCAGTTCCAGCGTGCGGCGGCATCGACCCGCCTTGTATCGGTCTTTCCGGCCTCGAGGCCAGACCATGGCGTATCAGTCGGTATCACCTAGCGCCTCCTCTTCGATTTCCTCTTCGCCGAACATTTCACGCATGCGGATTGTGTTGACGACGTATTCCACCGTGCCGCCCTGAACGTCTGACGGCGGGAAACAGATACTCCACGCGAGAACAGTGCCGGGCGATTTCGGCTTCAACTCATCTGGAATCTTGGGGTCCACGAACCGCAGGATGATCAACGGGCGGCGCCCTTTGATTTCGCAAAAGATTCGCGGA
>CANHLE010000164.1 GCA_947461435.1 Paracoccaceae bacterium
CGCCGTCTGCACCACACGGCTACGGCTGCGCTCCGACCGGCCCTTCACCGATGCCGAGAGATCGTCGAGCGACAGATACCGCTCATCGTCGGGCCGGTTGAACCATTCGGACGACACCCGCCCATTCCGCTCACCCCGGCTCACATCCACCTTCCAGCCACCAGTCTTCGTCGGCCGCACCGGATCCAGAACTTCCACAACGCCCATCGGCTATCTCCAGCGACAGGCGCCGGGAGCCACTCTCCCAGCCCTCAACCCGTCAACGGAAAACCGGCACGGCTCTCACTCTCGGCAACGTAACGGGCGGAAAGCAGACCGACGGCAGCGCGGCATAGCTGTTGCAGAGCAAACCATTAGCTGCCGTTCGATCTCGGCAAAGAAATCTAGCGCACGGATCGAACAGGGTGTTTGAAAGCTGAAGTTCGCTGCAGGTCGCTTTGCCCATGAAGGGGCGTTCGATTGTTGGAATGGCTGGTTTGCCAGATTGCCTTCAATTTCCACGTGATAGCGAGCAATCTGCCGGCGGGCCAGCACTAGACTACCGCTTAGGCGCCCGATAAAATCACTTTTGAAGTATCGACCTCCTCAAGTGGCAATCTCGCCGGCCTTTTTTGCAGAGATCCTCGGCCTTCAGGGTATCCCGTGGCCTTTGGCTGCCACCCAAAGGCCATACCAGTCCTCGCGATCCAGAGTGATCGCGGCAGCCTTTGCGGCGCTTTCGATGCGGTCAAGGCGGTTGGTGCCGATCACCGGCAAAGGCTGACTGGGATGGGCCATGACCCAAGCATAGGCCAGCTGTTCGAGGCTGGCATTGCCGTATTTCGGCGCGATCAAGCGGGCTTCCTCGGCCAGCCTCTTCCCTGCGCTTGAGGTCGCATCAAATAGGCCACCCCCAGCCAGCGGGCTCCACGCCATCGGCCGTACGCGCTCGGTCTGCAACTGGTCAAAGGTGCCGTCAAAGATCGGATCCATGTGCAGCAGGCTGAATTCGACCTGATTGGTCGAGAGGGGCTGGGCCATGCGGCTGTTGAGGGCGGCGTACTGATTGGGTGAATAGTTCGACACGCCTGCCGCGCCGATCTTTCCGGAGGCCACGAGGGCGTTCAGACCCTCGGCGGTGTCGTCGATGCTGGTCAGCCAGTCGGGACGGTGGACAAGGAACAGGTCGATCCGGTCAGTGCCAAGGCGGTGCAGCGCGGCATCGGCGCATTCGATCAGGCGCTTGGCGGTAACGTCGTAATGGGCGACGCGGCGACCGGGGGCCGTGGAGTGCGGGATGTAGATGCCGGATTTCGTTACCAGTTCCAGCTTGTCCCGCAGATCCGGCGACAGGGCAAGGCCTGCGCCCAAGGCGGCCTCTTGCGCATAGCCGCCGTAGATTTCCGCCCCGTCGATGGTGGTGATGCCAAGATCAAGGCACAGGTTGAGGCGGCGGTTGATGTCTTGCGCCGAGGGCGCATCGTCCAGCATTCGCCATGTCCCATAGACCATGCGCGAGAAGGTGGGGCCGTTTGGGGCGATCTGGATGCGAGGGTTCACGGGGCTCTCCGTAGGGTCAGGGATTCAGGGCTTTGCGCAAGGCGGCGTCGAGGCTGAGGCCCGCGTAATCTTGCGCCCGAAAGAAACGTCCGCTTTCGCCGTTGTCCAGAAGGGCAGGCACCAGGGCACCGGGCAGGACCGAGGCCGGGTCACCTGGCGCATTGGGGCCGCCGAGATCGGTGCGCAGCCAGCCTGGGTCCAAGAGGTTCATCTGAACGCCAGTGCCTTGCAGCTTCGGCGCAAAGTCGCGGACAAACTTGTCCACCCCGGCCTTGGAGACGGCATAGGCCGTCTGCTCTGGCTGGTTGACGATGCCCGAGGTCAGGTTGATGATCCTCCCCCAGCCCCGCGCCAGCATCGGCGAGGCCAGACGGTCACAGATTCGGACAAGGCTGATCAGATTGACCTCAAGGCTGCGGCGCAGATCGGTGGGCGAGGTCTGCCAGAGGGCGCTTTGCTTGGCGACCTGAATGGCGGCATTGTTGTAGAGAATGTCAATCTGCGCGGCTGCCTGAACGAGGTCCAGTAGCGGTTCGACCTGATCCGGGTCTGCCAGTTCTGCTGCAACAGTGACAACAGTGACACCCATCGCGCGCAGCCTGTCGGCGAGGTCTGCGGTATGGGACAGATCGCGGCTGTGCAGCACAAGGTTGCTGCCAAGTTGCGCAAGTCCCTTGGCCAGATGCGCGCCGACACCCCGGCTTGCACCGGTGACGAACGACCATTTTCCGTGCAGAGATGTCATGGCTGGGGCCTTTGGATCAGGGACAAGTCGTGGAAGGTGGCGCGGACGCTGCGGACCTCGTTGTGCGAGGTGACGGCGAGACCCAGAAGCACTGTTCCGGGGAAAGCTTGGATGTGGGTGCAGAAGGTCCGCCAGCCTTGGCCATCGGTACTGAAGTGGCCGGTCAGAAGATCGCCCTGCCGGGTCAGGCGCAGCCAATGCTGCGGGAAAGAGGCCGGGAAATCGGGAAGCGGGGCCAAGGGTTGCGGCGGGTAGATGCCAGAGCATTCGCCCTGTGGGGCAAGGCGTGACTGAAACTCCAACGCGCCGTTGTTCTTGTTGCGCGGCTGATTGTTGCCGAAGGTCAATAGCATGGCATGGGGCGCGCTGTCGTCCAGTGAGGCGCGCAACATCAGGCCCGCTTTGGTGTAGGTGTCAGCCATCTCCAGCCCTGCCACCCGCACTGACAGGTCGAAGTCGCCCGAAACCGCAATGTGGGCAAAGTGGAATTCATCTCGGTTGCCCCAGATGTCGGCGCCGCCTGCAGTGATGGTGACGGAGGCGCCATCTTGGTGCGTCGTGCCCGTCAGGCGCGGCTTGCCAATATCATCGGGGTTTAGGTTTGGGATGGTCATCGGATCGGGTCTTTCATGCGGGTCACGGGCCTACTTGGGGAATACCACACCAATTTGCAGGAGGATATTGGCATAGAGCCGCTGCTCTCCGGTGGCGATGGTCAGGGCCACGTTGGCGTCCTTGGCGGCATCGAAGAAGGCGAAGCGGTCCAGCTTGTTCAAGGGCTGCACATAGCCCGCATCCCCCAGAATGGCGCGGAAATCGGCCCAGATCGGCGGGTCCTCTTTCAGCGCATAGGGGCCGGAGGCGACGGGCTGCATCAGGATGGCATCCTCGATCGGCACGGCAGAGACGATAGCCTCCAGCGCCTGAGTGGCGCTGACCAGGCCGGGCATCAGGTTCAGCGACACATGCCGGGCATTGGGGCCAAGCTGAGTAGAGAACGGGTAATTGCCGTCGGCGATCAGGATTTTCGAACTGTGACCGGCGCGGGCGAGGGCCTCAAGGATCTCGGGGTGCAGGAGTTTGGAGTTGAGCATGGGCTTTCCTTTGAGAAGTCAGCAAACGGTGTGGAACCGGTCCAGACAGGTGGCGATGACCTCGGGACCGGGGCGCTGCCACCAATTGCCGGCCGAGAAGATTTCCACCTCCTGCGGGCCGTAAAAGCCTGCGGCCTCGATCCAGCGGCGGAGTTGGGGAAGGTCGATCACCCCGTCACCCATCATGCCACGGTCAAGAAGCAGATCGGTGGTCGGCACCAGCCAGTCGCAGATGTGGTGGGCCAGAATACGGCCTTCGCGCCCGGCGCGGGCAATCTGAGCCTCTAGGTCGGGGTCCCACCAGACATGATAGGCGTCGATGGCCACGCCGGTGCCCGCGCCAAGTTCGGCGCAGAGATCAAGGGCCGCGCCGAGCGTGTTCAGGCAGGACCGGTCGGCGGCATACATCGGGTGCAAAGGCTCCAGCGCTATCGGCACCCCACACGCGCGGGCATGGGGCAGGATTGCGGCCAGCCCCTCGGCCACCATGGTGCGGGCGGCTGCGATATCGCGCGAGCCTTGCGGCAGCCCGCCGACCACAAAGACCAGACAATCGGCGCCCAAGGCGGCAGCCTCGTCAATGGCGCG
>CANHLE010000165.1 GCA_947461435.1 Paracoccaceae bacterium
CACTTTACCGACTGGCAGCAAGCCTTGACCTTGTGTTTCGAAGAAGAGGTTGGCGGCGAGGCGTATTTTGCGGCGCTTGCCCTGCGCTATCCGCCGCCGGCCCGCCGTGCGCTGAACCTTTTCGCACAGATCGAGGCCGTCACCTATTCGGCCTTGCAGCCCTTGATGACCCGGGCCGGTTTCCGCTCGCGGCCCGCGGAGGCGCTGGCCCGTGACGGCGCACAAGAGGCATCCGGCCGTCCGCTGCTCGACTGGGCTGATTTTCTGCGTGCGATCGTGCGGGATTATCCCGCCTATATGCCAGAGTTTGAACAGACCATGGCACTTGCCCCGCCGCAGATGCGCGGCGCGCTGCAGATCTTGATCGACCATGAACAGGCCCTGATCGATTTTGCCCAAGCGTCCCTTGATCACAACCCCAAGGCCATGGCGTTTCTGACAGGGTTTCTAGATCGGTATGCGCCTCAGGGGGCCAGCCGTGCCTCGGTCATCAGCACCTCGGTTTGAACGCGCAAATCGGCCGCTGAAAACCCGGCCTTGATGCCAAACCGCCCCCCTTCGACCCGCCAATTGCGTGCCGAACTGTCCCAATAGGCGAAATCGCGGGGGGTCAGGGCAAAGGACAAGTCTTGCACCTCGCCCGCAGCAAGCGCGATCTTGGCAAAGGCCTTCAATTCCTTTTGCGGCCGCAAGATCGTGGCATCGGGCGCGGTGACATAGATCTGCACAACGGCCGTGCCGGCCTGCGCGCCGGTGTTGCGAAGGGTCACACGCACCTGACCTGACGCATCGGCGGTCAAACCTTCCAGGTCAAAGCTTGTGTAACTCAGGCCATGGCCAAAGGGGAACAGCGGGTCAATGCCCATGCGGTCATAGTGGCGATACCCGATAAAGACGCCCTCTTCATAGCGCACATGCCCCGACAATCCCGGATAAATCTGGGCGTCCTGACTATGGGTGGGGTTATCCTGCCAGCGGCGGGGAAAGGTTTGGGCAAGTCGCCCCGACGGTTCAGCCGCGCCCGTCAGCACATCTGCCATTGCGTGGCCCGCTTCTTGCCCCGGATACCAGCATTGCAAAACCGCCCGCGCCTGCGCCAGCCATGGCATTTCCACCGGCCCGCCCGTTTGCAGCACGACAACCGTGTTCGGGTTGGCTTTCAGAACGGCGGCCACCAATTCATCTTGCCGACCGGGCAGCAGGATGTTCTCCAGATCCGACCCTTCGGTATCCCATTCACCGCTGCGCCCCACAAAGACCACCGCGCGGTCTGCCGCCGCCGCAATCTGGACGGCCTCGGCGATGGCCTCATCGCCCAAGGGCCGGCCAATCCCCAGACGGAGGGCCGAAAAGACCAGATTGTCGGCGGGCCGGTTGCAAAACTCGATTGTCACCTGCGCCACTTGCCCCTTGGCCAGCGTCACCTCGCCCACCACTTCGTCGCAGCCCTCTTCAAAAAAGGTTCTGCCTTTCTTCCAGCCATCCCAAGCGTTTGCGATCAAGACCCCGTCCACAAAGACACGGGCATAGCCCGCCGCAACAACACCCACCCGGTGCAGTCCGGCCGCCTGCGCGGTGAAGGTGGTGGTCAGCCGTGCGGAAAAATCCGCCGGGTCCACCATGCCGCCCCCAAAAGGCGGGAACCAGAACGCCATCGCGGAGTCGAGGGTGTCGCGGAACAACGCCTCGCCCTGCAGCGCGCGGCCCGCGAAAAAGGAGACGTCCACGGGGCCAGACACCAAAGGCTCCCATCGGTGATTGGTGCAGCCTTGGGCATAGGTCAGTTGATCCTCGCCCAAAGCCGCGATCAATCCCTGCCACGGGGTGACCGCGTAATGCGGGTTCAACTGCGCCGATCCGCCCCCCATGATCTGCGCGACCGCCGCATTCGGCCCGATCACCGCAAGGCTGCCCCGGGCGGCCAACGGCAAAAGCCCGTCATTTTTCAAAAGCACCGACGCCTCGGCCCCCGCCCGCCGGATCAGGGCCCCGGTGGAGGGGCGCACATCGGCCCGCTCTTCAAAGGCGCGGTGATCGTCCAGCGCGCCGACGCGGGCCATCAGGCGCAGCATGGCGCGGGCCCGTTCGCGCACTGTATCGGCCGAAACCTCGCCCGCCTGTACGGCCGCGATCAACTTGGCCCCCCTGTCCCGCGTTGGGCCCGGCATTTCCAGATCCAAACCGCCATTCACCGTGGGCGCGGTGGAGCGTGAGCCAAACCAATCAGACATGACAATGCCGTCATACCCCCAGTCGCCGCGCAACACCTCGGTCAACAGCCAATGGTTTTCTGCGGCATAGGTGCCGTTGACCTTGTTGTAGGACGACATGATGCCCCAAGTACGCGCCTGTTTCACCGCCGCCTCGAAGGGCACAAGATAAACCTCGCGCAGCGATCGTTCATCAATGTCGGATGAGATCGTCGTCCGCTCGATTTCCGATTCATTGCCGACGAAATGTTTGATCGTGGCCGAAATGCCCTGCCCTTGCAGACCGTTGATATAGGCCACCGCCAAGGCTGCCGTCAAAATCGGATCTTCCGAATAGCATTCAAAGTTGCGCCCATTGGTCACAGAGCGTTGGATATTCACCGTGGGGGCCAGCAGGACATGGGCGTTTTTGGATTTCACCTCGTCGGCCAGTGCCGCACCGATTTGTTCCACCAGATCGGGGTTCCACGTGGCCCCAAGGGCGATGCCAACCGGAAAAGCCGCTGATTTCACCCCCCCGATCAGGCTGCCGCCGCCCCGCGCGCCGTTGGGCCCATCGCTGACGCGCAATTTACCAAGACCAAGATGCGCCAAGGCAGGCACCGACCAGAAATCTTCGCCCGACAAGATGTCTACTTGGTCTTGCAGGCTCATCCGGCCCAGCAGATCGTCAACGCGCGATTCGATCATGGTCATGCTCCCTTGTTGAGGGTGATCTCGGCAATCCGCCGAAAAAAGACAAGCTGTAACGTTACAGGCCGGTGCGGATGCCCCCTTTCCTGCCCCGGACGCTTCCCCTAACCTGCGCGGAACGTTCAAGGAGTGACCCATGACTTTTCACATCGGTGCAAAACCCGGCGATATTGCGGAAACCGTGCTCTTGCCCGGAGATCCCTATCGGGCCCGCTGGGCAGCGCAGACCTTTCTGGAAAATCCGGTGTTGGTGAACGAGGTGCGCGGCATGCTGGGCTACACCGGCACCTACAAAGGCAACAAGGTGACGATCCACGGATCGGGGATGGGGATGCCCTCGCTGTCGATCTATGTGAACGAACTGATCCGCGATTATGGCGCGCAGACCTTGATCCGCATCGGCTCTGCCGGGGCCTTGCAGCCGCATGTCAAGGTGCGCGATGTGGTTCTGGCCCAAACCGCCAGTTCCAATGGGTCACCCTCGCGGTCGATCTTCAAAGAGCTGAATTTTGCCCCCTGCGCCGATTTCGGGCTGCTGATTGCCGCCCACAAGGCCGCGCAGTCCATCGGCGTTCCCGTTCATGTCGGCGGGATTTATTCGTCGGATACGTTTTACGATGAACGTCAGGATCTGTCGGATCAATTGCAACGGCATGGCACCTTGTGCGTTGAGATGGAGGCGGCAGAATTGTACCACCTTGCCGCCCGCTATGGCCGCCGGGCCTTGGCTGTTCTGACGATATCAGACCATATCCTGACGCACGAAGCCTTGCCCGCCGATCAGCGCGAACGCAGCTTTGGGGCCATGGTCGAGGTCGCGCTGGAGGCCGCGTTTGCCTGAGGGCTGCCAAACAGCCGCGGTCCCGAAGGCCGCAACGGCAAAAAGACCCCGCCGCGCTTCAGCCCCCCTGGTCCGCAGCGCCCAAGGGGGCAGACCTTTGGGGCGCGGGGGAACAAGAGCCATTCCGTCTTGACGTCGTGCAATCCGGGACAGTCGCAAAACGAATTTGCCTGCGCCCCCACATCCTGCTTTTGTGTCACCACCAAAAGGA
>CANHLE010000166.1 GCA_947461435.1 Paracoccaceae bacterium
GACCGAACCGTGCCCGCGCCCAGACGAATGGATGCATCATCTTCGACCTGACCGGGCACCAGAATACGGGGGCTGCCGGGCAGATGGGACAGATCAACGGGTTCGGCAGGCAGATTGTATTTCGACACGCGCTGCGCGGTGATCTGCGCTATCAACGCCTGTGCCCGCAGGGCGGCGCCGGGCGGGGGCGAGGACAGGATCAGGCGTTCCAGCCGGCTTTCGCGGCCCGGATCATAGTAGATGCCCAGATCGTCGGCCACCAGTGACAGGGGCGGAACCAACTGCGCCCCAAGGCCGCGCGACCGCAAAAAGCCATCTTCGATCCGCAAAACCGGGATTGTCGGGGCCGTGGGCGCGGCAGAGTTGGCCCAGATCATGTGTTTTTGCCCACCCCGTGCTGCGGCGCTTTGGGCGCTGTCCGCATCGGGGTAAAACCGGATGCGCCGTTGCTGGCCATAAAAGGCCTGCAGGGGGCCGCGTTTCCACAGCCGCATGCCCGATGCGGTATAGCCCGCCCGGTCTTCGCGCAGCGCGCGGGTTTCGGCTTCAAGTTGATTGACCGCATCTTCGAAACGGCAAAGTTGGTTTTGCCCGGGGATGCCCCACGTGGGGGCAAGGATCATAGCAGCCGCAAAAAGCTGCACGCGGGTCAGCGATCTTGTGCGGCGCGCAACAGGATTGCGGTCTTGGCTCAGGCCCCAGCCCGCATAAAAGGGCTGGCCAAAGACATGCGGCTTGTGCCCGGCAAGGATCGCCTCGAAGCCAAGCTGCGACGAGACGGTATAAACCGCTATCGCCCCTTCCAACAGCGCCCAAGGGGAGACCGGATCACCACAGAGCGAAACCCCGGCGGGCAGGCCCAAGCCGGAAAAGTGGCCCCGGCGCAGCCCGGCGTGGGTTTCGGGATGGGTCTTGATCACGATTCTTTTGCCGGGATTTTCTTCGACCGCGAGAGCAAGCATTTCGCCAAAGCTGGCGTCGCTTGCGCCCGAATACCGAATGGAGGCATCCCCGAGGGTCTGGTCGACCACCAGAACATAGCCGGGATCCGGCAAGGCGTGATTCGGATCGTGGATATTGTATTTAGACAAGTCGAGCGTACGAATACGGCTTATTCCAAGCCGCGCCCGTTCCAAAATGTTCGAATCGTCCAAAGGATCGTTTTGCAGGATCCGTTCGATCCTGCTGATGACGGTGCTGTCGTAGTGCACTGCATCGCCATCGATCATCAGGCCCAGCGGCGCATCGCCTTGGCGGCCCGGACGCAAGGAGCGCAAGAAGGCATCTTCGACCCTGACCAAAGGCACACCATATTTTGCGGCCATCCGCTCTCCGCGCCAGGCATAGGGCGAATGGCCCCATACGAGCACGCCGTCGCCGGGGCCCGGACGCCCCAGACAAAGCTCGTGCCCGGCCTGATGCAGGATATGCCGGATGTGCTTTTGCCAAAAGAAACCAGCGTTGAAATAGAACAGGCGCCGGGGAAGACCCCCGACGCCCGATGATGGCACGGCCGGATCCAACCCTTACAGGCCCGTGGCCGCCGTAGCCAGCGTATCGGCTGCCGCAGTAGACCCGGTAATCGCCGACAGGGTCTTGGTCCATTGGACATAGGGTGCTTCGGTGACATAGACGGTGTCGCCATCGCGCACCAAGAAGTCGCGCGCTTCGAACATGCCGGTGGGTTGCGTCAGATCAAGGACGTAGACAAAGCGTTGATCGCCAACCAGATCGCTGCGGCCCAGAACGGCATTGGCAATATCGGCAGGTTCGTTGCGGAACACAAAGACGCCGGTCGGATCCGCAAGCGAAGAGTTCAGACCGCCCACGATCGCGATTGCTTCGATGGCGGAAAGGGTTTGGGTTTCAAAAGGAACCAGACTTTGTGTGCCGGTTGCGCCCAAGGCCACGAAATTGCGGGTATCTTCTTCGACCACGATCTTGTCGCCTGACCGAAGGGCGATGTCCATCGAGGGGTTCGCGTAAAGATCTTCCAGCCAGACCTGTCCGGTTTGGGTGCCGCGCGTCACGCGGATGATCGCGGTTTCCGGGTTGATCGTGACCCCGCCTGCGCTGGCGATCATGGCCGACAATGTGCGCGTGGGCCGTTCGATGGGCAAGACGCCCTGTGCGCCGATGGCACCAGAGACGCTGACGGTTGATCCGTCGCCCGCAAGGCGCTGAACGGAAACCTGTGGATCGGGCGTTTGGGTGTCAAGCTTGCGGGTGATGGCCAGACGCAAGCCTTCGGGTGTTTGTCCGGCGGCCTTGATACGGCCCGCGTAGGGCACAAAGATATATCCTTGACCATCGACCTGAACCTCGGCCAGCGACGAGACGCGTTGCCCGGTGTTGCCCAGAAGCGGATCATCCTTGACGTTTTCAAAGACGGTCAGGCCGAGTGTATCGCCGGCCGAAATCGTGTCAGACCCCACAACGCCTGCAGAGGTGAACGAAGATCCAAAGCCCAAAGCGGGCACCACGGCGGTGGCCCGAGTGACCGTGGAGTTCACGGTGATGATGAAGGCGTCGCCTTCTTTCAGCACCGATCCTTTGTAGATTTCATTTTTATTGGGGCCTGTCCGCGGCAGGCCACAGGCAGAAATACCTATGCTGAGCGCAACAAGAAGAAGGGCTTTCGCCCCAATCGCTACCGTCATTTTCACTGCCCGGGCTCCTTAAAATGGAGTTTGCCTCACGTTTTGACGCCAAGCCTACAGAATGACGGCATAAAATACCAGTGTCAGTTGCAGTCACTCTTTCACAAGGCGCAACTGTTGCCGTGGTGCCGCTTTGCCCGATGTCAGGGCATCGTAGGGATCTTCGCGCTGCAGCATCATATCGACAACTTGGCGCAGCAATTCGCGCCGGCCTTTGGCAGAATAAAACCCGCCGGCAACTTGACTGGTTTCGAGCAGATAGTGCCGAAAGTCGCGATAGGCCCGGCTGTCAGGCCGGGTGGGATGGGCGAAGAAATCTGGCAGGGACTGCGAGGAGACAAATTCAGGTTTGCCGTAAACCGCCGCCCCGAAGATCTTGAGCGGAAGACCCCGCCATAGCGCCTGCTGCGCGGCGGTGGAGTTTACGGTGATTGCGGTGCGGGCGTGATTCAGCAATTGCGCGAGTTTTCCGCCGCGGACAAAATGAACGCGCCGCGACAGCCCGTGCTGCGCGGCCAGCGCTTTGATCGCCGTCTTGACCGCCACGCGGCCGTCTTCCAACGGATGGGCCTTGAACACAAGGTGATGGTGGGGCGGCGCCCCTTTGGCAAAGCTTTCGCTGACGAGGGCCAGAAACTCGGTCATGGTTGAAAAGGGCGAATGATTTTGAAAACTGGCGTCATGTTCCAGTTGCAAGATCACCAGATGATAGGGAAAGCCGCCAAATTTGATCCGCAAGGTGGCCGCGACCCGTTCAACCCGGTGGAGGGGCATCATCACCAAGCGTTTGAGGTACAGCAAAAACTCTTGAAACACGGTGTGGCGGCGATGGGGTTTGAAGTGACGATAATCCCAAAAGCCAGCCAGAATGAACCAATGGTAGAGCGCCCCCCAGAACATGTGTTCCCGCATGTCGCCCCAACGGGCGGGGGCATCGGGCATATCCATTTCCGATTGGGCAAGGGCGGCCTTCATTTGCGGCACGCTCATCTGCATAAGGCGGGAATGGCCGTTTGATCCGCCCCGTTCATAGGTCACCCAATAGGGCCGCAGATACCCCTCTTCAAAGACATGAACGGTAATGCCGCGTGCTTTGGCCAGATCAACGGCTGCGGCATGAATGGGCCGCGTGTCGCCGTAAAGCACCAGATCGGTGATCGCCAAATCTGTCAGGAGGGCGGCAAGTGCCGATGGCCAATCTTCGGGCTTGCCCTTGTAGGGGATATAGCTGCTGTTGTGGGGCCAAAAGGCCCGGTCGCCGCGGTTGAA
>CANHLE010000167.1 GCA_947461435.1 Paracoccaceae bacterium
GATGTTTTCGATCAACACGAATCGATTGCAGACCTTGCGCAGGCTTTCTGGCGTCTTGGATTCGCCAATGCCGATCACCTGCAATCCATCCTCGCGGATGCGACTGGCCAAACGCGTAAAATCGCTGTCCGAACTGACCAGAACAAAGCCGTCAACCTTGCCGGCGTGCAAGATGTCCATGGCGTCAATCACAAGGCCAATGTCACTGGCGTTCTTTCCCTTTGTGTTGGCCGATTGTTGATGCATGACCAGGCCCAGATTGCGGGCTTGCTCCTTCCATTGGGACAAGGATGCACTGGACCAGTCGCCATAAACACGGCGCAAACTGGGATCGCCATAGCTGGCGATTTCGTTCAAAATCGCTTCGGCCGCTGACGCGCGGACATTGTCGGCATCGATCAGCACCGCAAGACGCACTGCCCGGCCTGACAGCGTGGTTTGGTCAACGGGCATCGTTTGTCCTTTCAAATCAATATTGCGCATCTTCAAGCCCGCAAAACGCATCAACCGGGCTGGTCTTTGACCATGGGGCGCGGCCAAGCATGCAATCGACAACAGCCGCCTGCATGCTGTCCATTGTCGAAAACGCGTTGATATAGGCCGGCATCCGGGGCGCGTCATAAAGATAGTAAGGATAGCCAAAGCTGACCATCGCTGTGGGCACCTTATGCCAGTGCCGGTCCATAGCAGCATGAAAATTGCCGCTGATTTTAGCCCAATCCAAAAAGATACGGCCACGCGTCAGCAAGGTTTCTTCGCCGAACAGATAAAGCATCAGGTCAAAGCCCTCTGGCAAGGGCATGGCACCCTGACCATCAAACACTGTCACCTCAAATCCTTCAGCGCGCAGCAAATCTGGCAGCGCAAACGGAGTGGTCCCGTGGATCGGCGATATCACACCGCCGGACACCACGAGGATGTTCCGGTGAGTTTGCGGCGAAAGCGGGAAAAGCCCGTGCACGTCTTTTTCCAAAACAGGGGCGCGTGCTGTGATGGACCGCGCAAGTAAGCGGCTTTTGTCGGTCGCTACGATCTTGGCGGGCGCTGTGCCACGGTGCAGGCCAAGGGCAGCCTTCAGGCCAAGAACCCGCAAAAGCGCCTCTGTTAGCCGATGCGTGCTGATCCGCCCATCGGCAATGGCCCGTTTGATCGTGGCGACGGCCGCCACAGGGTCTGGCGCGAACAAGATAAGGTCACAGCCGTTTTCAATGATCTGGGGCAAAGTCTCGGCATAATCCGCCCAAGCGCCCAAACCTGCCATGGGCGTTGCGTCAGATACGATCAACCCGTTAAAGCCTAACTGTCCACGCAACAAATCGATGTTCAATGTCCGATTGATAGAGGCCGGCCGAAAGCATTCAATCCCTGAAATCCCTTGCGCCTTCATAAAGGCAGGAAAGGCAATATGTCCGGCCATGACAGACATGACACCCGCCTTGATCGCAGCACGGTACAGGCGGCCATGGCTGGCCTCCCAATCAGCGATGCTTAGGGGGTTGATCGTAGTCAACAGGTGTTGGTCACG
This sequence comes from Paracoccaceae bacterium, assembly GCA_947461435.1. Taxonomy (GTDB): domain Bacteria; phylum Pseudomonadota; class Alphaproteobacteria; order Rhodobacterales; family Rhodobacteraceae; genus CAIYZT01. The sequence continues at coordinate 1,526 of CANHLE010000167.1, forward strand.
GTCATCGTGCCCTTCGCCGGGCCAGTGCTTGGCCGTTGCTGCCAAGCCTGCGGATTGGAATTCGTCGATCTGGGCCAACACCTGTTGTTCTATTCGTTGAACATCTGATCCAAATCCCCGTGTGGCCACGATGGCACTGCGAAAGGCCGCATTGATATCCAAGACGGGTGTGAACGACCAATTGATGCCCATCGCCACGGCCTCTTGCGCCATGATCCGGGCGATCTGCCGACTGGCTTGCAGATCATCCACCGCCGCAAGCGCCAAGGGGTTTGGAACCTCGGTGCCAAAGGCAAGGCTCATCCGGCTGCCTTCAAGATCGGCGCTGACCAACAGGGGGATCCGTGCATCCGACCGAAATCTGTCGATCAGCGCAATTTCGCGGTCTGCCAGGGGGGTAAAAAACCGCGTTACGCCGGCCGGTTTCAGGGCAGCAAGACGCTCGGCCTCATCCGGTTCAAAGCCCATCGACGAAAACACGAAAAGCTGGCCAACTTTCTCGTCGTCGCTCATCGACCCGAGGGTGCCGCGCACCCATGCAAGGGCCTCGCCGTCAAGATGAAACGGGGCTTTTGTCAGGAAATCATCTTGCATCGGCGCGCTCCTTTTCGGTGCAGTTTGAACCATGCGCCGTGCGGGGGAAAGCGGTTTCAAACGATCAACGGCATCGTCCATGCGTTCGCGGCGGCCTGGGCGTCAGCCGGACGGATCCCCACCAAAAGCCCGCGCTGTCCGGCGTTGATCCAGACTTTGGCTTCGGTCATCGCACAGGCCTCAATCGCTGTTGGGACGGTACGCTTTTGGCCAAATGGTGAAATGCCGCCCACCCTATAGCCCGTCAGTTTTTCCGCTTTCGGCACTGGCATCATGGCCGCCATCTTGCCCTGAAAGGCAACAGCCACTTTCTTCATGGAAAGCTGGCGGTCTGACGGGATCACGCAGCAGGCGGGTTTGCCATCTACTTCAACCATCAGGGTTTTCAGCATCAAGCCGGGATCAATCCCAAGGGCCTGGGCGGCCTGCAATCCTACGGATTCTGCACCCGGGTCGTAGTCATAGGGGTGCAGCGTAATCTGCACCCCCTTTTGTTCCAAAAACAGCAGCGCCGGGGTGGCCGCCATCAGTACACGACGACAGCCCGGATAGACTTACCAGCATGCATCAGATCGAACCCTTTGTTGATGTCTTCCAGACGCAGGGTATGGGTGATCATGCTGTCGATCTCGATCTTGCCGTCCATGTACCAATCGACAATTTTTGGCACATCTGTTCGCCCGCGCGCGCCGCCAAAGGCGGTGCCCTTCCAGATCCGGCCCGTGACCAATTGGAAGGGACGGGTTTCGATCACGGCGCCCGCCGGTGCGACGCCGATGATGATGGACTGTCCCCAACCGCGGTGGGTGCATTCCAGCGCATCGCGCATCACCTTGACGTTCCCCGTGCAATCGAAGGAATAGTCGGCTCCACCAATCTTGTCGAAAGGAGTCTTTGTGAGATCAACAATCGCCTGAACAACGGATCCATCAATCTCTTTTGGATTGATGAAGTGGGTCATCCCAAACTTCTCGCCCCATTCTTTCTTGTCGATGTTCAGATCGACACCGATGATCATATCGGCGCCAGCCATTTTAAGTCCCTGAATAACGTTCAGGCCAATGCCGCCAAGACCAAAAACCACGGCCTTTGCACCGATCTCTACCTGTGCGGTATTCAAAACGGCGCCGATCCCCGTGGTGACGCCGCAACCGATGTAACAGATCTTGTCAAACGGCGCGTCGTCCCGAACCTTTGCAAGAGCGATTTCGGGCATCACGGTGTGGTTGGCGAAGGTCGAACAGCCCATATAATGGAATATCGGTGTGCCATCCAACATGGAAAAACGTGTCGTTCCATCAGGCATCAAGCCCTGGCCTTGTGTGGCCCGGATTGCGGTGCACAGATTGGTCTTGCGCGACAGGCACGAAGGACATTCGCGGCATTCCGGCGTGTAAAGGGGAATCACGTGGTCGCCGGGTTTCAAGGATTTAACCCCGGGGCCGCATTTGATCACCACACCCGCGCCTTCGTGACCCAAGATCGCAGGAAACAGTCCTTCCGGATCCGCGCCGGATAGGGTGAATTCGTCTGTATGGCAGATCCCTGTCGCTTTGATTTCGATCAGAACCTCTCCCTCTTTGGGATCATCAAGGTTCACTTCCATGATTTCCAGCGGTTTTCCGGCTGCAACAGCCACTGCGGCACGCGTGCGCATAGGTCAAATCCTCCTAAACCTAAGTGTCGCAAACCTGCGGGATGACGCGTAAAAATGCAACGCCGGAAACGACATCGGATGGTTGGTCTCTTTGGTGTTTTGCCTTCCAACGGGCAAAATGCCAGCATCGC
>CANHLE010000168.1 GCA_947461435.1 Paracoccaceae bacterium
ACCGGAACCGCCGGCGGCACCGGCTATGTCATCGAATATTGCGGTCAGGCGATTCGCGAATTGTCGATGGAAGGCCGCATGACGGTTTGCAACATGGCCATCGAAGGCGGCGCCCGCGCCGGCCTGATTGCCCCCGACGAAAAGACCTATGCCTATTGCATGGGCCGCCCGCACGCCCCGAAAGGCGCCGCATGGGAGGCCGCCGTTGCCTATTGGAAAACCCTGTTCAGCGATGACGGCGCCCATTGGGACAAGCTCGTCACCCTGAAAGGCGAAGATATTGCGCCGGTTGTCACCTGGGGCACCTCGCCCGAAGATGTGCTGCCGATCACCGGTGTGGTTCCCAATCCGTCCGATTTTACCGGCGGCAAGGTCGACGCGGTGCAGCGCGCGCTGGACTACATGGGCCTGAAGCCCGGTCAAAAGTTGAGCGAGATTGCCATCGACACGGTGTTCATCGGCTCTTGCACCAATGGCCGGATCGAAGATCTTCGGGCGGCCGCCGCCATCCTGAAGGGCAAAAAGAAAAAAGACGGCATCCGCGCCATGGTCGTTCCGGGCTCTGGTCTGGTTCGCGCACAGGCAGAAGAAGAAGGACTGGCCCAGATCTTCATCGACGCCGGGTTTGAATGGCGTCTGGCCGGCTGCTCGATGTGCCTTGCGATGAACCCCGATCAGTTGCAACCGGGAGAGCGCTGCGCCGCCACATCCAACCGCAACTTCGAAGGCCGTCAGGGCCGGGGCGGGCGGACGCACCTGCTCTCTCCCGCCATGGCCGCCGCTGCTGCCCTCACCGGTCACCTGACCGATGTGCGCACGATGATGACCGAAACCGCGTAAGGGAACCCGACAGATGGAAAAATTCACCAAACTGACCGGAATCGCGGCCCCCATGGCTTTGGTCAACATCGACACCGATATGATCATCCCCAAACAGTTCCTCAAAACCATTGCCCGTACCGGCCTTGGCAAGAACCTGTTCGACGAAATGCGCTATAATCTCGACGGGTCCGAAATTGCTGATTTCGTCTTGAACCAACCCGCTTACCGCAAAGCCGAGATCATCATTGCCGGCGACAACTTTGGCTGCGGGTCGTCACGCGAACACGCCCCTTGGGCCCTGCTTGATTTCGGCATCCGCTGCGTAGTCTCCACCAGTTTTGCCGATATCTTCTTCAACAACTGCTTCAAGAACGGCATCCTGCCGATCGTCCTGCCGCAAGATCAGGTCGACGTTCTGATGGCCGATGCAAAGAAGGGGGCCAACGCGCGCCAAACGGTTGATCTGGACGCACAGACGGTCACCACATCGGATGGCCAAGTCTTCTCCTTCGCGGTCGACAGCCACCGCAAACATTGCCTGATGAATGGGCTTGATGACATTGGCCTGACCTTGGAAAAGGCAACCGCCATTGATTCTTTTGAAAAAAAGAACGCCGCCTTGCGCCCTTGGGCCTAAAGACAGCGCAGACCACAACATCTAGGGCCGCCTTTGTCGCAAAGACCAAGGCGGCCTTTGTCTTGCCACAGGGCTGATTCAATCCTGCAACACATCCTCCGCGAAAGTGCCCCATTAAGGGTGTTATCTAAAGGCGAAGGTTGCGACGGATTCCGAAAGAAGGCACAAATTGGGCAAGAATGAGGCAGTCCGCCACAATGTTGGCGAAAACGGCGGGACAAGGCGCGGGCAAAGCACCCGAACTGACCGTCTGAAGGGTAGTACAGTCGTGGTGTCAAACTTGACCGGAGCGGTCACGCGCGCTTTGCTTGTGATGATCCTCATCGCAACGCCTTCCGCCATTTTGGTCAATCCTTCCGTCGATTCCCGCCAGATGGTGGCCCTTGTCGCGCTCTTTTCCGGTGTTTTGACCTTTATCGAATACTATTCCACCTATCCCGGCCTTGTGGAGTTTCGGGACGCAAAACCCTTCAACCGAATCCGCTTTTCCATGCTCTTTGCCACCGTCCTTTTCTTGTCGGTGATCGAAGCGGGGCGTGTTGAACCCACCACCATGTCGCAATTCATCCACGCCATCGGCGCCCTGATCGGCTATTCGATGGATTTTCCTTACAGCCCCGTCCGACTTGCCGCCGAATTGATGTCCACCTCCTCCAATCCGGCGGAATATGAAACGGTCCGCACGGCCGCTGGCATGGCCTATCTGATTTCCCTTATTTCCTTGGCGATTTTTGTGATGCAGTTAAAATCCGGGGCTTGGCCGCGCCGGGATTCTGCCTTCAATGTCTGGGTCAATCTGCCCACCTTTGATCCGTCCGCTGGGGGCGATGTTGTGGAACGCCTTCATCGCGATGCGCGCGTTAACATTGCGTTAGGGTTTCTGCTTCCATTCTGGACACCTCTGGTGCTGAACATCGCTTCTCTGGGGTTTGAACCCCTGTCGGTGGCATCGCCGCAAACTCTCATCTGGACGGTCTCTGCATGGTCCTTCCTTCCCGCCAGCCTGTTCATGCGCGGCATCGCCATGGGGCGAGTCGCCGAGATGATCAAGGAAAAGCGCCGCGCGGGGGTTCTGGCGGGCGCGGGTTCTGGCTTGGCCGCCGCCTGATCCTTGGGGTCCTGCTGGGCCTTCTTGCCTTGCCGTCCTTTGCCGAAACCATCCGCGTCGCCGCCTACAGCGCCAATCTCGGCCGCTTTGGCCCGGGGGTTTTGCTGTCAGACCTGAACCGCGCCTCTGACGATCAGATCGATCCCCTGCTAGAGGTCCTGCTGCGTCTTGATGCCGATATTCTTCTGCTCACCGATATCGATTACGATGCGCGCGCTCAGGCGCTGAACGCCTTGGCAGATCGTCTTGCCTCTCGTGGTCTGACATATCCCTTTCATCTTGCTCTGCGCCCCAACTCAGGCGTCGCCACCGGGCTTGACCTGAATGGCGACGGGGCGCTCGGCACCCCCGATGATGCCTTGGGCTATGGCCGCTTTGCCGGGGCCGAAGCGATGGCCTTGCTGTCGCGGTTTCCCATTGATGAGACTGCGATCCGCGATTTCACGCCGCTGCTTTGGCGCGATCTGCCCGGCCATCTGATGCCGCCGTTGGCCCCCCAAGTCACAAATGTGCAGCGTCTGTCGTCGACCGGTCATTGGGATGTGCCCATCACCCTGCCCAACGGCCAAACCATGCATATCTTCGCTTACAGCGCGACACCGCCCGTCTTTGATGGCCCCGAAGACCGCAATGGTCGGCGCAATCATGACGAAACGGCCCTGTGGCTGGCCTATCTGTCGGGGCAATTGTCCCAAGCGCCGCCCGATGGCCCCCTTGTCGTGATGGGCACATCCAACCTTGACCCGGTGGATGGGGATGGGCGCCCAGATGCCCTTTTGGCGCTTCTGAACCATCCCCGTTTGCAAGATCCAATCCCCAAAGGCACCTCCGGTCGTTTGGAACCGGCCCAGTCCGGCGATCCTGCCGCCGATACTGCGTTTTTTGACAGGGGGGCCGGCGGCCTGCGCACCGAAATCGTGCTGCCCTCGCGCGATCTGACGGTGGTCCAGTCCGGTATTCTTTGGCCGCCCGACGCCGATCCCTTTGCGGCAATCCTCGCCGCAGCCTCGCGTCATCGGCCCGTTTGGGTGGATATCAATCCATAGGCCTGCGCTTGAATTGCCGCCACGTCGGCAAGGCTATGGGGTTTGAAATCCGGCAAGATCGCGGCCAAAGGCGCGGGGTCCATCCGATGCGGCAAGTCGTGCAAATAGCGCATTTCCAACAGTTCGCGCGCCATTTCCCAAAACGGGCTGGCCAGCCGCATGATCGCCCAAGGAAAGGCGG
>CANHLE010000169.1 GCA_947461435.1 Paracoccaceae bacterium
TCTCCGCCGCTTTGCGCGCCGCAGCACGCAGCTGCGGACGTTCGGCAAGCCAGGCTTTTGCCTTGGTTTTGTCCAGCAACCCCAAACCATCCAGAACTGGCACATGCAGTTCATGGGTCACATGCGGCAGTCCAAGGGGCAGTGGTCGAAAATCTTCGGCCATCGGTACGCGGCCCGCCCAATGGCTCAGCTTGTCGGTCACGTCCGAAGGATGGCTGCCCGCAACATCTTGCCAAAACGCCGAATCCCGGCGCTCGCTGACATAGTGAAGGCGGATGAAATCGCGGAAATCATCCACCTGCTGCGCCGCCACACCGTTGAAGGCGGCGCGTGCGCGCGGCGCAGGATCAGCCAAAAGGGTGCAAAGAAGCATCAACTGTACCACGGTTCCGTGGATCGACGTTGCTTCCAAGGGTTCCAGAAACGACGAGGAAAGCCCCAGCGCCACACAGTTGCCAATCCAGTTTCGATCCAGTCGCCCGGCATCAATCTTGATATCGTTTCGCGGATGAATCTCATGGCCCAGCGCCGTTTCAATCTCGGCTTTGGCTTGATCAGGGCTGCAATGCGCGTCGGAATAGACATAGCCGCAACCATACCTGCCTTGGGTCGGAATCTTCCACATCCATCCTGATTTTTGCGCCCAGGCCAGTGTGACCGGGGCAATCTCTTCGCCTTCGGGGATATCGATCCAGAAAGGCATGGCGCGGTTCACGGGCAGAACATCGCCGTACCCCACCCATTTCGCCCCCATGTCACCGATCAGACGGCGGCGAAAGCCCGTAGCATCGATGAACAGATCGCCGTCAACCAGCGTGCCGCTGTCCATCGTCAAAGCAGTAACATCCCCACTGTGTGCGTCCCGGGACACCCCGGCAACCTGATCGTCGATCACCCGCACCGTTTTCGCCTTTGATCGCAGAAACTGCCCGGCAAGCGCCTGATCAAAGTGAAACGCGTGATGAAACGGCCCGACGGCAACGGTCTTGTCGCCCGATTGGGCAAAAGGACTGGCGTTGCGGTTGATCAAATGCTGAAACAGGTGCGCCGAACCAACACCCTTTCCTTGCGACACAAGATAGTGATCCAGCGCGTTGATCCCTTTGGGCAGGCCGCTGACGTGATGGGGGTCATCAATCGGCCCATCATAGCTGTGGCCCAGCTTGCGCCAATCCTTGTGACGGATGGCGTATTTAATTGTGGCACCGCTGGCGGCCAGAAACTCCATCTCGTCCAGACCAAGATGGCGCAGCATCTGGCGAAAGACAGCCGTCGTGCCTTCACCGACACCGATGGTTCCAATCTTGCTGCTTTCTATGACCGCGACATCACAGGCGTGTTTGCCCCGGCGGGCTGCATCGCCCAGCATCAGGGCGGCAAGCCAACCTGCCGTCCCTCCGCCGACAACGACAATCCGCCGGGGCCACATGGTTCAGCCGGCCTTGCGCGCGTCGACCCGCGCCCATTCCGGCAGCCAGGTTCCGTGGGCTTGCAGCAGATCATGGGTCAAGGCCCAAATCTGATCCAGATCCAATTCGGCCCCGGTATGCGGATCCAACATGGCGGCATGATAGATATGTTCGGGATTTTCTGTCAAAAGCGCCTGAACAGTCAGATCCTGCACGTTGATATTGGTGCGCATCAGCGCGATCAGTTGCGGCGGAATATCCCGCACAACAGTCGGCTGCAGACCCATGTGGTCCACCAAGGTTGGCACTTCGACGGCGCAGCCATCGGGAAGCTGCGGGATGAACCCCTTGTTGCCGTGGTTGCCATAGATCACCGAAGGTTCACCCGTCACGACCGAATTCACGATCTGGCTGGCGTATTCGTGGCTTTCCTTCACCTCGATCGTGTTTGCCGTCTTCAGCGTCTCAGCTTCTTTTTTCCAACGGGCAATCTGCTCCACACAGCGCACGGGATATTCATCCAGCGGAATGCCGAAGCGTTCGATCAGATCCGGACGGTCGCGCTTGATGAACCACGGCGTGTATTCGGCAAAATGTTCAGAGCTTTCGGTCACGAAATATCCAAGGCGCGTCAGCATCTCATAGCGCACTTTATTGGGGCACCGCGGGTTCCAATGGCTGGGCTTTGGAAAGCGTCCCTCGCGATAACCTTGCTTCAGCGCAGGGTAAAGATCCTTGTACGATCCATCGGCTTGGCGATGTTCAAACGTCATGTAAAAGGCCATGTGGTTGATACCGCCCGCACGATACCGAATCTCTTCGACGGGAATCTCAAGATCACGGGCCAGCTCAAATGCCGTGCCTTGCACCGAATGACACAAGCCCACTTGTTTGATGGTCGGATATTTTGCCGCCATGGCCCAAGTGTTGATCGCCATCGGGTTCACGTATTGCAACATGATCGCGTTCGGCGCGACGGCCAGCATATCTTCGCAAATGCCAAACAGAACCGGAACAGTCCGCAGGCCCCGCATGATGCCGCCAATGCCCAGTGTATCTGCAATGGTTTGGCGCAGGCCAAACTTCTTGGGCACTTCGAAATCCGTGATTGTGCAAGGGTCATAGCCACCGACCTGAAAGCAGCACACCACAAAGTCAGCCCCATCCAAGGCGCGGCGTTGATTTGTATAGGTCTTGATCGTGGCCTTGCCACCCAGCGTCTGGGCCAGCTTGCCAACGATTATCTCTGATTCTGCAAGCCGTTCGGGATTGATGTCCATCAAACGGACTTCGGCTTGCGCTAGGGCGGGGCGCGATAAAATATCGCCCGCGATATTCTTTGTGAAAACGGCGGATCCGGCGCCGATAAAGGTGATGACGGGTTTAGCCATGACGGAGGTCCTTAGGTTGCAATTTCAAATGCCGCGCGAACGAGGCGCCGGGTATAGTCTGTTTGGGGGGTCTCCAAGACCTGATCGACAAGGCCTTGCTCAACAATTTGGCCGTTCTGCATGACAATCACGCGGTGACACAGGGCGCGCACCACCTTCAGATCATGGCTGATGAACAGATAGGACAAACCCTTGTCGCGTTGCAGCGTGCGCAGCAATTCAATGATCTGCGCCTGCACGGACAGATCCAGCGCACTCGTCGGCTCATCCAGAAGAATGAACTCGGGCTCCAAGGCGATGGCTCTGGCAATGGCCAGACGTTGCCGTTGCCCGCCCGAAAACTCGTGCGGAAATCTGGGCAGAATGTCATCCGGCATGCCCGAATCGCGCAAGGCTTGCCGGACCCGCTCCAACCGGTCCGCGCGGCCCTTGCCGATTCCGTTCACGATCAACCCTTCTTCGATGATCTGACGCACCGACATGCGGGGGTTCAAACTGGCAAAGGGATCTTGAAATACGATCTGCATCCGCTGGCGATAAGGTTTCATGCCGGCGCGGTTCAAGGCGTCGATCCGGTTGCCCAGAAATTCCACCTCGCCGCCCGACAACGTGTTCAGCCGCATCAGCGCCTGACCGAAGGTCGTCTTGCCTGAACCGCTTTCGCCCACAAGACCCAAGGTTTCCCCCCGCTTCAGCGTCAAGGAAAGCCCATCAACGGCTTGAAGCGCGTGATAGCTGCCGCGAAACGCCCCGCCCTTTCGCAAGGTAAAGGTCACACGCACATCGCGCCCTTCA
>CANHLE010000170.1 GCA_947461435.1 Paracoccaceae bacterium
GCGGCCAACAATGGGCTCAGCTTGGTGCAGGAAACCCGCATGCTGGGCACCTATTTCGGCCAAGAGCCTGACGAATCCCTGTGGCATCGCTACCGCGCCATGAAGGCCGCGGCGGCGCTGCGCGAAACGCTCTGGTCGATGGTCTCAGAGCTTCATTCAGAACTTGATTTCGATTATGCCGCCTATACGACCGCCAACCTTGCCACGTACCGCGCCGCCTATGCCGCGCTGAAGGACCACAGATGAAAGACCTGCCCACCTCCGCCAAAGTCGTCGTCATCGGCGGCGGAATCATTGGCTGTTCCACGGCCTACCACCTCGGAAAGCTTGGGTTTTCCGACACCGTCCTGCTCGAGCGGAAAAAATTGACCTCGGGGACGACCTTTCATGCGGCGGGTTTGGTCGGTCAATTGCGCACCTCGGCCAACATCACGCAATTGCTGGGCTATTCGGTTGATCTTTACAAACGGCTTGAGGCGGAAACTGGCCTGCAAACCGGCTGGAAGATGAACGGTGGCCTGCGATTGGCTTGCAATCCCGAACGGTGGACCGAGGTGAAGCGTCAGGCCACGACGGCCCATTCCTTTGGTCTGGAAATGCACCTGCTCACCCCCAAAGAAGCGCAGGATCTTTGGCCGTTGATGACCATCGACGATCTGGTCGGCGCGGCTTTCTTGCCCACCGACGGTCAAGCGAACCCCTCGGACATCACCCAATCCCTCGCCAAGGGCGCACGCATGGCGGGCGTGTCGATCTTCGAAGATACGCCCGTCACGCAGATTATCCTCGACAAGGGCAAGATCACGGGCGTTCAAACGCCCTTTGGCACCATCCAATGCGAAAAAGTGGTGATCTGCGCCGGACAATGGACACGCACCTTGGCCGCAACCGTCGGCGTCAATGTGCCGCTTGTGTCGGTCGAACATCAATACATGATCACCGAGGCCATCCCCGGCGTGCCCAAGAACCTGCCCACCCTGCGCGATCCCGACAGGTTGACCTATTGGAAAGAAGAAGTGGGCGGCCTCGTCTGGGGTGGATACGAGCCGAACCCCAAACCCTGGGCGCAAAACGGCATCCCCGAGGGGTTTCACTTTGAAACCCTGCAACCCGATTGGGACCACTACGAACAATTCATGGACAATGCCATCGCCCGCGTCCCGGCGCTGGCAACAGCGGGGGTCAAGCAACTGCTGAACGGGCCAGAAAGCTTTACCCCGGATGGCAATTTCATTCTGGGCGAGGCGCCGGAACTGCGCAATTGCTTCATCGGTGCCGGGTTCAACGCCTTTGGCATCGCGTCGGGGGGCGGGGCCGGTATGGCCTTGGCCGAATGGGTCGCAAAAGGCGCGGCGCCCTATGATCTGTGGCCGGTCGACATTCGCCGTTTTGGCCGTGTGCACCATTCCACCGACTGGATCCGCGAACGCACGACCGAAGCTTACGGCAAACATTACACCATCGCTTGGCCGTCCGAGGAAATGCGCTCGGCCCGCCCGGCCCGCCGGTCTCCTCTTTATGCCCATCTGGCGGCAGCGGGGGCCTGCTTTGGCGAAAAGCTGGGGTGGGAGCGGCCCAATTGGTTTGCCGATCTTTCCGCAGGCGAAACCCCGGTGGACCGCTATTCTTATGGCCGCCCGGGTTGGTTTGAAGCTGTCGCACGCGAACACCATGCCGCGCGCAGCGCCGCCGTCTTGATCGATCAGACGTCCTTTGCCAAGTTCACGCTCAAGGGGCCAGATGCCACGACGGCCCTCAACTGGATTGCCGCAGGCAATGTCGATCGTCCCGTGGGCAGTCTGATCTATACCCAGATGTTGAACGACAAGGGCGGAATCGAGGCTGACGTGACCGTGGCGCGGGTGGCACTGGACGAATATTACATCGTCACCGGCACAGGCTTTGCCACGCATGATTTCGATTGGATAACGCGCAACATCCCCTCTTCGGCCCGCTGCGAATTGGTCGATGTCACCTCGGGGTCAGCGGTCTTGTCGTTGATGGGGCCGAACGCGCGGGCCATTTTGGCCCGGGTCTGCGCCGACGATCTTTCAAATGATGGCTTTCCCTTTGGCACAGCACGGCGCATTTCCGTCGCCAAATGCCCGGTTTTGGCTCTGCGCGTCACCTATGTGGGCGAACTGGGCTGGGAACTGCACATGCCCACCGATGTCGCCGTCACCGTCTACGAGGCGCTCATGTCCGCCGGGGCCGGTCTTGGTCTTGTCAACGCAGGCTACCGGGCCATTGAAACCCTGCGTCTGGAAAAGGGCTACCGGGCTTGGGGGGCCGACATTGGCCCCGATCACACCCCGGTCGAAACCGGTCTGGTTTGGGCCTGCAAGATGAAATCAGGCCGCCCCTTCCGCGGCCGCGCCGCCTTGGCCGCCCAACTGGCGGACGGCGTCAAGAAACGCTTTGCCGGCTTTACCGTGGATGATCCCTCCGTGGTTCTTTTGGGCCGCGAAACCATTTACCGCAACGGAACGCGGGTGGGTTGGCTCTCCTCGGGTGGTTTTGGCCATTCGGTCGGCAAACCCATCGGCTATGGCCTGATCCGCCGCGCCGAAGGGGTAAGCGAGGATTTCCTGCGGACCGGCACCTACGAATTGGAAGTGGCCAGCGCGCGCGTGGCGGCGCGGATTCATCTCGAACCGCTTTATGATCCGCAAAATCAGCGCGTGCGCGCCTGATCGGCAGACCACCGCTCTGCCAATTCAGGCAGGGCGGCAAAATCGGAAAAGGCAAACAGGTGCGGCAGCTGATCGATTGGCACCTTTCGATAGCCTTCGGTAAACAGCGCAAAGGGCAGGGCGGCATTCAAAGCGGTTTGCGCATCCACCTCGCTGTCGCCCACGAACAGGGCCTGCTCGGCCCCCAAGACCCGCAGGCAAGCCCACAGCGGGGCCGCATCGGGCTTGCGCTGGGGCAGGCTGTCGCCGCCGATCACCGCGCCAAATACTCCGTTCAGTCCCACATGGGCCAAGACAGCGCGCGTTGGGACCAGTGGCTTGTTGGTGCACAGCCCGATGGTCCAGCCGGCATCCCCCAAAGCCGTCAAGGCCTGCAAAACGCCGGGATAGGGCTGCGTCAGATGCACCGCGGTTTCATAGGCCTGAAGAAAGTCGTGCAAAACCTTCGGCGTCTCGGCCGCGGGCAACCCCACAGCCGACATCAACCGCGCCACAAACACCTCGGCCCCATGACCGATAAAACCGCGTGCAGTGTCCAGGCTGATATGAGAAATTCCGCGTAAATCCAGCACCTTGCAGCTGGCAAGGTGGATGTCCGGGGCGCTGTCAATCAGCGTGCCGTCCAGATCAAAGACGATGGCTTTCACAAATCCTCCCGCCCGGGCCTGCCGCATCGCACGGGGGCCCCGCCGCCGAGTCGCGCGGCAGAACAGCCCATGAACATCTTTCCCCTCGGCCGCCCCAGATATGCAGACTGCTTGATCTCAGGGTCAAGCCTTACCGCTTTTGCAGACAAAATGTCGCGACAATCCAGCAAAACGACGAAGAAACCCAACGGCACATCTTCGCTTTTACCTTGTTTCGCC
>CANHLE010000171.1 GCA_947461435.1 Paracoccaceae bacterium
AGTCAAGGATCTGTGCGCGTGCACGCCATGATGTTGACAACCGAAGGCCGTGTGGACACGGCGGTCTTGATGGCCGCACTGGTTGCCCAGACGTCAACCGCGCCGAACGAGCAAGGTGATACGTCAGGCGATGACAGCTATATAACGCCGGAAACCGCGATATTGGACATTCAGGATATGACCTATCTTGTACAAAGTGGCGATAGCTTGGGATCGGTTGCCATGAAGTTTTATGGAAATCCGAACCTGTTCAAACCGATTTTCGAAGCCAACCGAAACATCCTTTTTACGCCGTCGAGCATCAGGACCGGGCAGACACTGTTGATCCCGTCCCGTTCGAAACTTTAAGAGGGGAGCCTTGCAATGATCTCAACCGCCTTGGTTCTAATCATCGGCCTGGTGCATGTTTACATATTTATTCTGGAAATGTTTCTTTGGGAAAGCCACCGCGCGCGCCGTGCCTTTGGCACGACGCCAGAGCTTGCCAAGGCGACAAAGGTGTTTGCCGCCAATCAGGGCCTATACAACGGCTTTTTGGCGGCTGGCCTTTTCTATTCGCTGTGGTTGTCTGTCGCAGGGGACGGCCACCCTTGGGCGCTGTTCTTTTTGCTGTGCGTTGGCATCGCAGGACTTTTCGGCGCTGCAACCGCAAACCGGCGGATCCTGTTCATTCAAGCCTTGCCCGCGGGCTTGGCCTTGGTCTGTGTGATCGCAAGGATTTAGGACAGTTCAGCCGCCGGTGTGGCTCATATGGCGCGACATTTGGCCTGCCACCTTCTGTCTTGAATAGTCAAAGTCATGACCCTTCGGCTTCAGGGCAATTGCGGCGCGAATGGCGGCCGTCACTTGGGCGTCATCGGCGCTACCGCGCAATACAGACCGCAAGTCGGCACGATCTTCCTGACCTAGACACATGTACAACTCCCCGGTGCATGTCAGCCGGACCCGGTTGCAGCTTTCACAGAAATTATGGGAGAGGGGGGTAATAAACCCAATCTTTTGACCGGTTTGTTCCAGCCGAACATAGCGCGCAGGGCCCCCGGTTCTTTCCGGCAAATCCACCAAAGTGAACTGAGCTGCAAGGCGTGTACGCAGGTCAGTCAATGACCAGAACTGCCCAAGGCGATAGGTTTCCTCCATATCGCCCATCGGCATAACTTCGATAAATGTCAGATCGTGCCCTTCGGCGGCGCACCATTCCAAAAGACCAAAAAGTTCCCCTTCGTTGAAACCTTTCAGGGCCACCGTGTTGATCTTAACCCTCATGCCAGCCGCCTTTGCGGCAGAAATACCTTCAAGGACCTGCGAAAGACGTCCCCACCTCGTAATCTGCTTAAACTTTGCGCTGTCCAAAGTATCCAAGGACACGTTGATCCGGCGAACCCCGCAATCGGCAAGTTCTGTGGCAAACTTTGCAAGCTGCGATCCATTGGTCGTCAGCGTCAATTCGTTCAGCGCCCCACTGGCAAGATGCCGCGACATGGCCCGAAAATAGGTCATGATCCCTTTGCGCACCAACGGCTCTCCGCCAGTAATCCGCAGTTTCTTGACCCCCAGATCAATGAAGGCGCTGGACAATCGATCCAGTTCCTCCAGCGTCAGCAAGTCTGCCTTCGGCAGGAATTGCATGTGTTCCGTCATGCAATAGGTGCACCGGAAATCGCAGCGATCGGTGACCGATAGCCGAAGATAGGTGATGGGTCGCAGGTAGGGGTCAATCAAGGGTGCCATCCGTGCAACCTAAGACTGCTGTCGTTCTGCAGCAAGGGCGAAAGGGTGTTGCATGGGGCAGGGCGCTTGTCATATCGTTCAACAATGCGACATATCGTTCGGTTGTTCTTGTTGTGTTTTGTGTCGGTGGGCCTTTCGGCCTGCGGGATGATCGGTGGCCTTTTCCCGTCAAAAGCACCGGCCGCCGCCGCTGTGGCCGAACCTGTCAATCCCTTGGCCAGTTTGGGAGGAGGGGTTTCTGCGGCCTCTTTGGACACCACGACCGAAGCCGAAAAAGCAGCCGCATTGACAGCCCCTGCAGCCGCGAGCGAACGCGCGTTAGGCACAGTCACCGTGGCTCTTGGCAGCCCGACGGAACAAGGGTTCTGGATCAAGACCAATCTGGTCAGCGTTCCGGCCAAAGGACGTGTTGAAACCGGCAGTGGCGCCTCTGTGGCTGTTGATCTTATCCCTTTTGATGGCGCAGCCCTGCTGTCTTTCGCGGCGTTTCGCGCTTTGAACCTTCCCCTGACCGAATTGCCCGACGTCGCCGTTTACGCGGACTGAGGTTGTTCCAGATACTTGGCGGCCTCTTTGCGCGACCAGGTTTTCATATAGGGACCGTGTTCGTTCAAGAATCCCTGGGCGCGCGCCGCGTCATGTTTTGACAAATCCCGGATCCACCAGGCCACCACCTTTTGCATGAACCAATCTTTGTCGCCCACATAAGATGCCGCCCAGTCGAGCACGCGTTCCCGGATCGCCACATCATCCTCTTTGGGAAAGTTCATCTTTGCCCAAGGCAGGGTCATGACCAAGGCGGCACGGCGCGCCCACATCAGTTCATGCGTTGTCCAAATCTCCACCTCATCCAACCGCGCCGGATCTGACACAAGCCGTTTTTGTCCTGCGATGCAGACATGATCCGCAATCGCCCAAGCGTCAAATTGCGGGACCCAGGACTTGATCAAGTCCCAGGCGCCATCATCGGGGCGAATGCGCGCTTGAGTCAGCAACTTGGCCGCCGCGACACGCCCTTCGTGTACATTGGTCTGCCAAAGCCAATCGGCCAAATTCAACCGCTCGTCCAAGGAACATTCCGCGCGCCATGTGTTGGTCAATGATTCAATCTGCGGAACCGTTACCCCCAAATAGCGCCGATCGACCTTATGATAGGCGGCCATCTCGGGCACCTTGCCCGCGTCGCCAATTGTTTCCAGATCGGCGAAAGCTTGTATAGGGGTCATTCAACGGTCACCGATTTTGCAAGGTTGCGGGGTTGGTCTACGTCCGTACCCTTTGCGATGGCCGTGTGATAGGCCAAAAGCTGTGCCGGAATGGAATAGAGGATCGGGGCGAAGGGGGCCGGAACTTCTGGCAGGGTCAGGGTGCGCCAGGTTCCCATGCCCGCTTCCTTGACGCCCTGCGCATCTGAGATCAGCAAGACCTTTCCATGGCGTGCCGTCACTTCTTGCATGTTCGAAACCGTTTTTTCAAACAAGGTATCGCGCGGCGCCATTACGATCACCGGCACATCCTTGTCGATCAAGGCAATTGGCCCGTGTTTAAGTTCACCTGATGCGTAACCTTCGGCGTGTATATAACTGATTTCTTTTAGTTTTAGGGCGCCTTCAAGGGCGATGGGGTACATGGCCCCCCGGCCCAAGAAAAGAACGTCTCGGGCTTGGGCCAGTTCTTCGGCGATCGCGGCAATGTCGCCTGACAATCCCAAAGCATGATTCATCAGGCCAGGAAGGCTTGCCAGATCGCCTAGGTGCTGACCAAGGTTTGATGCGCTGATCCGCCCGCGGTCAACCCCTGCCTTCAGGGCCAGCAAGGCCA
>CANHLE010000172.1 GCA_947461435.1 Paracoccaceae bacterium
CGGACGCCATCGTCATCAACCCGATCGATGCGACCTTGCTGGTCGCGGGCGTCAAGCGCGCCAACGAGGCCGGCATCCCGGTCTTCATCATGGAGAACGCGCCGCCCGAAGGCGATTTCATTGGCTTTGTCGACTTTGACAACGTCGCGGGCGGGGCGCTGGGCGCGGATGCACTTGGCGCGCTGATCGGCGGCAAGGGTGTCGTTCTGGAAACGCAAGGATCGGTTGGGTCCGCGCAGGCCCGTGCACGCGGGCAGGGTTTCAACGACCAGATGAAGGCCAAGTTCCCGGATGTCGAGGTCCGCTCGCTCAACACCGAGTGGAACGCCGACAACGCCAACAAGATGGTTCTGGACGCCTTTACCCAAGACCCCAACATCGCAGGTGTCTTCAGCCATAATGACGAGATGGTGCGGGGTATCGTTTCGGCCCTGCGCCAGATCGGCAAGCTGGTTCCCCCCGGCGAGGCTGGCCACGTCTTTATCGTCGGATTGGACGGCACGCCCCTCGCGCTCGACCGTATCCGCTCGGGTGAACAGGATGCGACGGTAGCGCAGGACCCCTATGCAATGGGCGGCGGCGGCATTCTCGAAATGGTCATCGCGCATTTCGAGGGGGCCGCCTACGAGGCCAAGCTGCAGACCAAGCCCTATTTGATCGACAAGTCCAATGTGGACGACACCCGGAACTGGGGCAACAACGGCAAATGACAGACTGACGTGGCAGGGCGAACGTGCTTCGCCCTGCCACCCAAAGGCCGGTTGCCCGAACACTACTTGCGCTGAGCACCCCCAAGGGCGGATTTGAACTGCACCAAGGTCTCTGCACGGTGCTGCGCTTTCGCCAATCCTTCACGAAGGGTCTTGGCCCCGGTCAGAATGTCGTGGATCTCTTCGCCTGCAATGGCGATGCAGTCGGCAATCCCGGGAACCGGCGGGCGCGGCCACATGCGCAGGTAGCCGCGCTGCGCCATGTCATCCACGGCTGCGATAAAGGGCGACAAGGCCATGACCTCTGGATCGCGGCTGACGCTTCGGCGCGGACTGGCAAGGCTGCCGTTGGTCAGGTAAAGCTTTGCCGCCGAGGCTGAGGTGAAGGTCTGCAGCGCTCGCCAGACCTCGGGGATACGGTTGGCTGCGATGTTGGCCGGTATGGCCAGCGAATAGCCCCCCATCGGAACAATCGGCCGCCCTTTGGGACCTGTCGGGTGCGGCGAGTACCCGGTGCGCAGATGCGCGGGCGAGGTCTGGTCGGTTTCATGCATCGGCGCTAGGATCGAATGCGAATAGGCCATCGCCGCGTGTCCGCTGGCGTAAGTTCGCGCGCGGTCGAACCAGTTCATCTGCAAGATCCCTGGCGGCGACAGGGATAGCAACTCCAGCAGATACTCGACCGTTTCCCGTGCAGCGTCGGTCTGGAACATGGGTCGCATGTTGTCAGGGGTGATGGTCTTGATGTCGAAACCGTCGGCTGTGGGTGTCAGGTCCAGCACCGGCTGTCCGAAGGCACTCATGATCATCATGAACGTGTGGCCAAGAGGGGTGCCACGACCACCGTTCCAACTGATCCCGGCAAGGCCCGCTCTGGGGTCGTGCAAAGCCCGCGCAACGGACAGGGTCTGCTCTACCGTCTGGGGTGGCTGTAACCCGGCCTCAGTCAGCAAGTCCTTGCGGTACACAAGGATTTCACCCGACACCATGATCGGAACGCCGTATTGCAAACCCTGCCAGGATGAACTGGCCAGCGCGTCGGGATAAATGTCGGATTGGTCAAAGCCAGAGCCGGCGATCAGGGAATCAAGCGGCAGCAGGCGGCCCTCTTGCCCCATCTCACCAAACCACGGCAGGTCGACCGCAACGATGTCGTACAGCGACACGGCCCGCTGCGCGTTGGCGATCAATTCGGCGCGCAGGCGGTCAATGGAATGGGCCCGGCTTTCGATGCTGGTTCCCATGATCATCTCGAACTGCCGCTTGAGGTTCAGCATCGCCATGAAAGTGGGATCGGCATGGACCAGAACCCGCAAGCCCCGCCCAAGGCTGAGCTTCGTCACCAGCACAGCGGGTGGAGGCAAAACGGCCGGCGGCATCGCCCGACGCGGTCTGTGCGGGGCTTCTTTACGCAAGGTGCCGCGCATCAGGGCATCGCCGCGATAGGCAAACTGCCGCCACCGGGCCAACAGCTCCGCCGAGGGGTGCAGCGATTGCGACCGCCCCGACGTTGTCCGCTCTCGCCGCACGATCATGCCGCGCCCGCCAAGGTCCTCAATCGTCCGCTGCGCGGTTCCGTAGCTTAGCCCCGAGGCTGAGGCGAGCGAGGAACTAGTCACCAACTGGCCATCGAAATGGCTGGCAATGAGGTGCAGGACCATCCGCATCTCGCGCTGGTTGCCGGTCGGACCAAGCAGCGTCTCGGCCCCGTCATAGATGTGGGCGACGAAATCGACGAAGCGAAGCTGCTCGTCACGGATTGCCTTTTGCTCGGCTGACGGACCGTCGCCTTGCTCGTACGGACCTTCCGGACGTTCATCCTTGATCTGACGTCTGCTGCCCCGGCGTGGTTCGATCATCCGGCGCCTCCCTCTATCCCCGGCGATTGGTCATGTCCCTGCGGCCAGAGTTGGACTTGTCCAAGATGGCTGGCTTCTGCCCAGTCTACACATCCGACTTGGACGGCCGATAGTAGTGATGTCCAAATTGGACAACTTAGCCAGTTTCGCCAATCTTGCGGTTCCCTATAGTTCACTCATGCGATTGGCGCGTATCTCAAAGCCCAGCCGGGAACAGTTCGCCAGCAAGCGAAGCGCCTATTGAACGATCACGTCGGATGCCCTGGGAGGGGATCATGAAACTTGCATTCAACACTTGGGTCTACTCGGGCTTCCCCGTCTGGGTGCCATCCTATCCTCTGGAAGAGGTGATCAAGCGCCTCGCACGGATCGGCTATGACGGCATCGAGATCGGGGCCGCAGCACCCCATGCGTTCCCCGATTACCTCAGCGCCGCGCGTCGCCGCGAGATCCGCCAAGTGCTTGATGGGGAAGGGATTACCGTCTCCAGCATGCTGCCCGCTCCGGGTGGTGGCGCTGGCTACAATGTCGCGTCTCCCGATGCGCCGGAGCGCGCCGCCGCCATCGAAATGTACAAGAAGGTCACCGACCTGTGCGCCGAGTGGGGGGCGCCAACGCTGCTGTATGTGGCCGGTTGGCAGGTGTTCGGAACGGCGCGGCCACAGGCGTTGGAGTGGACGACCGCTGCTCTGGCGCAGGTCGCAGACCACGCCGCCGCCGCTGGCATTACCGTGGCCGTCGAGCCTACCTCTGCGGACAGCAACCTGATCGACTCCTGCGACGACACCATCGCGCTGATGGATGCGGTGAACCGTCCGAACGTCGGAGCGATGTTCGACACCTACCACAC
>CANHLE010000173.1 GCA_947461435.1 Paracoccaceae bacterium
AGGTTAAGATTTGCATTGCTTATCAGCATCATGCCTCCGCGCGCCAAAGCTCCGATCAACACGTCCGAATAGCCTTTCCAATCCCTTACAGTGTTTCCATGTATATCGACCACAATGAGATCAAATGAGTTCTGAGAGCCGGAAAGATATCGTACAAGTTCGTCTTGCACTACCGTGACGGCAAGGCCCGCAAGATTGGCCGCTGCTCCGCGATCTTCTCGATCCAGTGTTGTGATGCGCAGTCCCGCATCGGCCAGGATGGCGGTCATACGCCCGCGCGAGGTGCCGACTTCCAGGATAGATCCGTTGATGAAGGGGCGCGACAATTGCAAAATCGTGGCTGAAATCTCTTCAGAACTGCTCCATCCCGGGACACCCCATTGGTCAGTGCCGCCAAGCCAGCGGTTGCGCTGGAAGGAGGTGGGTTCGAACTTGTCGAACACTTCACCTGTGTCACAAAGCCGCTCGAAGTGCGGATTAGCGCGGCGGAAGGCGTTGCCAAAGTGAAAGCCCCAGGCTCGGCCCAGATCGCCCTCCAAGCCGTAGTCAAGCGATGTTTCAAATGCGCGGCCAAAGGGAAATTGATAAAGCGGCACCGGAAAGGCGTTCAGGCGCTGAAACGCCGCTGCCACCACGCCCTGTTCGCACATGTCGCGGCGCCCGTCATGGCCGATTTGCAGTGGTCTTTCGGTCAGGACCTCAAGGACCTGCGGCATATAACGAAGGTTAGGCGGCAGGGCGATCAGGCCGGAGTAAAGCTGGCTCCGCGTGTCGACGGCATCGGCGTAGCGACCATAGATGCGCTGCGGGTCTTCTCTGTTATCTTCACTTACGCGCAAACGATCCCTGCCATCCTGCCACGCTTGCCACCAATATGGCCTGCCAGTTATCACCATGTCTCCGTCCAAAATTATTTCTGGAGCGTCGGGACGGACACGTTCGGGAAACCATTTCCACCAATAGCCAAAATGTGCAGGCTCGCAGCCAGCCTTGATCAATAAATCTGCTAGTTCGGGGTTGTCACTTGCACCAACAGGTCGCCATTCTACCGGCCGCTCTGCCCAAGCCAGAATGTCCCGCGCGCGCGCGGCGTCGATGCCATCCGTGCACAGGCAATAGTCGACGGCAGATCCGAACAACCGTGTCGCTTGAGCTATGGCTGCGCGAGTGACAGGGTCATCCAGCCCATCGCCCTTAATCCAGCGAATTAGCGGACGTCGCCCAGCCGAGAACCGAGCTGCTGCAGATGTAAACACAGCATCTTCTTGAGAAAGCCGAAATGAGCGGTCTGATGGCATCTGGCGTCTATCCTTTTTCCACGCTGCCGCTGACCTGGTCAATTGTCAGATAATACCGGAACAGACTTCCATTAAACTGTGCCAAAGAAGGGTTCATGACGCGGTAGCGGACGGGGTCGAATTCCGGGCAAGGACGGCGTCCTTCTTGCTCGCCATGCAGAACGTAGTGCAGAACGGGGTCCATTGCCGCCTGTGCCACATCGGGATTTTCCCGCAGGTAATAGGCGCCGTCTAGATGGTCCCGGAGGAAGGCAATGGTCTCGTTGGTATCTTGGGGTGTGATTGCGAAAGGCACCGTCGGTGATGTGGGCTGGCTTGGCGGAGCAAGGGCTTCGCAACTATCCAAGCTTTCCAGTTGCATACTGCGCTGCCTAAGCGCAACTTCCAGCGACGCAATTCGAGCAACTAATCTGGCTACATCAAGTTCAAGATAATGAACGCGGGTGTTTGCGTCAGTTTTTGAATTAGCCAACCGATTCCCCCCAAAATTCTAAAACTATTAGATCACCATAGCTCCAGTTCAGATGCGGCAATAGGGCTTGCTGTTAATTTCCAGGCAAAAGTGAGCCAGATTTTCCATCGAGAAGTGAGCCATCCCTAACACACCGCTGAAAAAGGAATTTGAGCTTGCCCTTTGACGGAAACCATTTCTGTTTCGATCCAAAAGTGCAGAAATTAGCGTTCTAAATAGCTTTTCTGGACGAGTTTTCGGGTTTCTGTCTCTTGGTCGAGACCGGTGTTTGTCAAACAAGTTATCCTCCGACTTCAATCGGCGCCACTGATTTTCGAAGCGCTAGTATCGCGTTCCGGGTTCAGCGAGACGGGTCCGGCGGGCTGCCAGTTACGGGTTTTTCCTGACCACCGTTCCGGCTTTTTGCGCGGGCATTTGTATAGACCAGGGCCCGGTTTGCCTTGGCATCGCGGTCAAACCCTGCGTGGCGTATGCCGGGTGTGACGAAGTGGATGGCGCTATGAAGGTGCCCGCCGTCATCAAGACGTTGTTGCGGGCCGTTGAGACCGGTGCGTTGGATGCGGCAGTGGCCACAGCGATGGGTTTGCGCGGAGCGAAATCCGACAAGGCTGTTGTTGCCAAAGCATGATGCATGCAGCCCATTACTTGCCGCGAGTAGGTGCTGGGCTGTGATGCGGCACACCAAAATGGTGTATCCATGTGAAAAAGAACGGGGCGAAAACTTGGCCTTTTTTGATGAAAGTTAGTATAAATTACTTGTTAGATCCAGAATTAGATCCAGAATTTTGAGTGCTATTCGTGCAAAACAGCTTAAACACCATCTTTGCCGCATCAGTGTATTCAGCGCAGATCAGTCAATGATCCCGCCAGGTTAAATCGCAACAAAAAGCATTGAAAATCTGCGTGTCGACGGTTCAATTCCGTCTCTGGCCACAATTTAAATCATAAAAATAGAATACTAGCGCATAGCACACTTTGGAGTTCGTGCGTTGCACAGCGATTGCACAGCGATTGCACAGTTCTGTCTGCGTTATTGAGCCAGTCAATTGTTATTGCGACTCGTTTGGTGTGGTCAACACGGTGTTCTGGTTTGCTGTATTGGACAGTGAGAACGGGTTTGCTGGTGTCGCGCAGTGACTTTGTTGCGGATGGGCTCGACGAGAGTTTTAGAAGGCTGGATGGCGTTTGTGCAACTGGCCTAACGCCGTCGTTCAAACGGTCGAGCAGAACCAGACCATGAAATAACCAAGGATTATGCTATGTACGCACCATCAGTCGCGGAAACAGCAGTTGTCGGGCAACCGAACAACGGCGAGCATAGCCTGTATCATGTCAAAGCCATTCATCGGGGAATTTGGCATCAACAAACTGCACGAACGCTTTGATCTTTGCACTGGCTAGGCGCCGAGACGGGTGAAGGATCCACAGCTCTGAAGGTCGATCAGATGATGGCCCCCAACTCACCAAACGACCCGCCAACAAATCCGCAGCAACGAGAAGACGAGGAAGCTTGGCGGCACCGATGCC
>CANHLE010000174.1 GCA_947461435.1 Paracoccaceae bacterium
AATTTGGCGGCCGAATTGATGAGCCACGACATTCCATCAACCCTGACCGTGAACAATTACTTTGGCGTGTTGCAGGGTGTTTTGAATCATCTTGGGATCGGCGTCTTGCCCGATTATATCACAGAGGATTTCCCCTTTCTGATACGCGTGTTGCCAGACGTGGAAAGCACAGAGGTTCCCGTTTTCTTGGCCTATCCTGAAGAATTGCGCCATTCAAAGCGCGTCGCGGCCTTTCGTGATTTTGTATCGGATGAAATCATGACTTATCGCAAGCGGCAGCAAGACTAAGTCGCTATGCATTTTTTGCATATCGGCAATGCTGCATTGAGGGGCCTGCCTCCATTGAGATTTGTTCTTAAATTGCCTAAATCATCATCATGATGGTGATCGAGCGATCTCTTGCCATCATACCTCCCTGTTGGACTTGGCCGAGCGTAAGCTCGGCCTTTTTTTTCAACCACGCGCTGCCTCGGCGGACTATGACCAAAATTGTCAATCAAGCGATCCGTTGCGCCTGTATCTTAAGGGATGGGTGAAGCTTTGCCCTTCCCCTTCACGGGCAATTCGCTTAATGCGCGCGGCAGGCGAACATCATGGGGAAGCGATCATGTCCGAACCTGCAATCACTGCTGATCTGGTCGCAAAGCACGGGATGAAACCCGATGAATACGCGCGCTTGCTCGACATCATCGGACGCGAGCCGACTTTTACCGAACTTGGTATATTCTCCGCCATGTGGAATGAACATTGTTCCTATAAATCTTCGAAGAAGTGGCTTCGCACACTCCCCACCACGGGCCCGCAGGTCATTTGTGGACCGGGTGAGAATGCGGGTGTCGTCGACATCGGAGATGGCCAGGCGGTAATCTTCAAGATGGAAAGCCATAACCACCCGTCCTATATTGAACCCTATCAAGGCGCAGCAACCGGAGTAGGAGGCATCCTTCGGGACGTCTTCACCATGGGAGCGCGGCCAATAGCGGCAATGAACTCCCTTTCCTTCGGCATCCCGTCACATCCCAAAACGGCGCATCTTGTAAAGGGCGTGGTGGAAGGAGTCGGCGGCTACGGCAATGCTTTTGGCGTGCCAACCGTGGGCGGAGAGGTGCGGTTTCACAAATCCTACAACGGTAACTGTCTGGTGAATGCCTTTGCGGCCGGACTCGCAGATTCTGACAAGATTTTCTATTCGGTCGCTTCTGGCGTGTGTATGCCCGTGGTCTATCTTGGCGCGAAGACGGGCCGGGACGGCGTGGGCGGGGCGACAATGGCCAGCGCCGAGTTTGACGAAACGATCGAAGAAAAACGCCCAACGGTGCAAGTCGGTGACCCTTTCACCGAAAAGCGCCTTCTGGAGGCATGTCTGGAATTGATGGCATCAGGTGCGGTGATATCGATTCAAGATATGGGCGCGGCCGGCCTGACCTGTTCGGCGGTGGAGATGGGCGACAAAGGTGGTTTGGGGATCAAGCTGCAATTGAACGATGTGCCGCAGCGGGAAACCAACATGACCGCTTACGAAATGATGCTGTCAGAATCCCAGGAACGGATGCTGATGGTCTTGAATCCTGAACTGGAATCAGTGGCGCGGGAAATATTCATGAAATGGGATCTGGATTTCGCCATTATCGGCGAAACCATTGCCGAAGACCGTTTCTTGATCCTGCATGGCAACGACATAAAGGCCGATTTGCCGCTATCTAAACTGTCATCCTCTGCACCCGAATATGACAGGCCGTGGATTGAAACGCCCGTTGCCCTTCCCTTGGGTGAGATACCGGGAATTTCGCCCATAGCAGGTTTAAAGTCTTTGATTGGATCGCCCAATTATGCCCACAAAGCGTGGGTATGGGAACAATACGATGCGCAGGTCGGCGCCGATACAGCTGTGACTCCGGGCAGATCTGCGGGTGTCGTACGCGTGCACGGAACGACAAAGGCCCTTGCCTTCACCTCGGATGTGACCCCGCGCTATGTCAGGGCGAACCCCTTTGAAGGGGGCAAACAGGCCGTTGCCGAATCTTATCGTAATTTGGTAAGTATGGGCGCTAAGCCATTGGCAACTACAGACAATCTTAATTTCGGAAATCCCGAAAAACCCGAAATCATGGGTCAGCTTGTGGGTGCCATTAAGGGCATCGGCGCAGCCGTTTTGGCGTTGGACATGCCCATCGTTTCGGGCAACGTCAGCCTTTACAACGAAACAGACGGCACGCCGATTTTGCCGACACCAACCATCGGCGCGGTGGGATTGCTGAGCCATATCGATGATCTGATCGCCGGTCATCCGGCATCTGGGGATATCGCCCTGATGATCGGAGCGTGCCACGGACACCTTGGGCAATCGGCCCTTCTGGCCGAAGCCTTCGGCATTGAAGCGGGTGACGCCCCTTCGGTGGATCTGCTGGCAGAGAAAGTTGCGGGTGAGTTTATTCTGTCCAATCGCAAATCGATCAAAGCCTGCACGGATCTGTCCGACGGAGGTTTGGCGCTGGCCGCCTTCGAAATGGCCGAGGAGGCGGGCATGGGCGTATCGCTGCTGTCTCACGACATTGGCCAACTGTTCGGTGAAGATCAGGCGCGCTATCTGGTGGCAGCCGACAGCGCAGGGGCAACGATGATGGAGTTGGCGGCACGGGCCGCGGGGGTCCCGATCGCGCGGGTTGGTCATTTCGGCGGTGAGTTTGTGACGATCGGGGCCGACGCGGCCCCCCTTGCCGAACTGTCGTCCTTGTACCGAAACACCTTCGCTCGGGCCATTGCATGACCCTGCGCCGCGCCGCAACGGCTGATTTTGCATTCATCCGATCTTTGACGTCACATCCGGCCTATGCCCCCTTCATAGGCGATGATGATGAGGCTCAACTGTCGCTCTGGTCGACATCGCAAACAGAGCGGATCTTGATTTGGGAGTTGAACGAGAAGCCAGCAGGCTTTGCCATATTCCGAGAAATTGGAAATCCTTCGGGCCGGGTTGAACTTTTTCGGCTCGCCTTGGGCCAAACTGATCGGGGCCAAGGCGCAAGTTTTGTTGCCGCCCTTATCGACTATGGCTTTGGTCCCTTGAACGCGTCGGGGATCTGGTTGGATGCGTCATCCGAAAATGCGCGCGCCCATCAAGTCTATTTGCGGGCAGGCTTCGTTCAAGAGGGCCGCCTTCGGGCCCATTGGTACCGCCCCATTTTGGGCCGCAGCGTAGATCTTGTGCTTTACGGCATGCAGCGCGAGGAATGGCAGCGCCGCGTCGAACCGCAT
>CANHLE010000175.1 GCA_947461435.1 Paracoccaceae bacterium
ACGCTGTCCAACCGGGGCACGGCCCGCGCCTGCACCTTGGGCGCAAAGGTAACCTCATCCAGATTCAGCCGCAGGTTTTCCACGCCCGAGGCGACATCGGCCACCCCCGGATAGGCATAAACCAGAACATCCCCCTGCAGTTCGGGCAGCCCCACAGTCACCGGCGCGGCCTCTGTCACGATCAAGGCATCGCCCATCGCTGCCTCGGCCCCCGCCTTTGCGCGGCTTTCAGCTTCGGCCTGCGGATCATAGATTTCGCGGTAATCAGGATAAAGAACACCAGCATCCGTTTGCTGTGACGGGCGCGCCGTGGACAGTGTCAGCGTCACGCCCACCCAATCCTCGCCGGTATACTGGCTGACCATCGCCCCCCGTGCCAAGGTCAGGCGCGCCGGTGCCGCACGTTCCAAGGTCGCATCATATACCGGTGCCCAGCCTGCGGCATCGACATACTGGCTCATCGTCACAACATGGGGTCCCGCCTCGGCCACATCCACGGCAATCGACAGCGCCGCATAGTCAGTTTGCCCCGCAGGCAGCGCATCAAAGGCCTGCTGCGCCAGATCCCGCGCGGTTTCGGCCTTTGCCAAAGCCAGTTGCAAGGGGCGCGCCTCGGCCCCCGCCGCAATCGCGCGGCCCCGCGCCGCAACAATCCCCTGCGCAACCGCCCCGGAAAGCGCCGTCAACCCCTCCGGTGTCAATCCTGCACCCTCCGGCCGGCTGCCGGCCAAAAAGGCAACCTCGGCATCCGCCGCCTCAATGCGTGCCTGCACCGACGCCACCGCATCCGCCGCCCCATCCACGGCGCGCTGCGCCGCCTCAACTGCGGCCTTCGCCGTCTCTTGCTCGGGGGTCAGGACTTCGGGCCTTGGAAAAAGCCGATCCTCGCGCAGCCACACCGCGCCGGGCTTCACCTGCGCATCCCCCGCCACGCGAATGGTCTCTGCATAGGTCTCGGCCGGCATATCCGTCAGCAAAAGCTGATGCGCGCCCGGCGCCGCGTCAAAAGCCACCTCGCGATAAATCATCGCGCCTTGCGGGTACAAGGTCACCCCCGTGATCGTGTTCGTCGCCAAAATCTCATCACCATAGGCCGGAAACGACACAGCCGAGGCCAAAAGAAGAGTGAAAATGCGCATAAAATCCTCCAAATATCCCCCCACCCTAGCCGCCCCGCGGCGATTGGCAACGTTGCCCCGCCGCGCTGCGCCAATCCCTGCCAGTTTGGAACACCGCCCATGTCCACTGCTCCGATCCCCGCCAACATCCAAACAACCGCGATCCTGCCCAAAGTGGTGCGCGCGCGCGGCAGCTATCTGTGGGATGCCACGGGCAAACAATACATCGATGGCTCCGGCGGTCCGGCGGTCTATTGTCTGGGCCACACCAATCCCGAAGTGAACGAGGCGATCATTGACCAGCTGGGCCGCATCGCGCACGGCTACCGCTACAATTTCACCACCGACGCGCTTGAAGAATTGACCGAGATCATCCGCACTCAGGCGGGCGGCACCTTGCGCGAAATGGTCTTTGTGTCTGGCGGGTCAGAGGCCGTCGAAAGCTGCCTTAAGATCGCGCTTCAATATCAAACCGCCATCGGCCAGAAATCGCGCCGCAAATTCATCAGCCGCGAGCGGTCTTGGCATGGCAACACCTTGGGCGCGCTGTCCGTCTCGGGCTTTGCCGAACGGCTGATCCCCTACGAAGGCGCGCTGATCCCGGGTATCAAACTGTCTGCGGCCAATGCCTATCGTCCGATCCCGGGCGCCAGCGCAGAAACCGCAGGTGCCGCCGCCGCTGCCGAACTTGAAGCGGCCATCCTGCGCGAGGGGGCAAATTCGATCTGCGCCTTCATCTTTGAACCGGTCGTTGGGGCGGCGGGGGGCTGTGTTCCGGCCCCGCCCGGATATGCACAGGCCGTGCGCGATATCTGCACCCGCCACGGCGTGCTGATGATCGCAGACGAGGTGATGTGCGGTGTGGGCCGCTGCGGCACCTGGCGCGCGCTGGGTCATGACGGGGTTCAGCCCGATATCATGTCCATCGCAAAGGGCCTTGCAGGCGGTTACATGCCCCTTGGCGCGGCCCTGTGCACCACACACGTGTGGGAGGCGATCCGCGCCGCCGACGGCGCGTTTATCACGGGCCACACCTTCACCGGCCACACGGCTTCGTGTGCGGCCGGGGTGGCGGTTCAAAAGATCATGATGCGCGATGGACTTGTGGCCAAGGTCGCCGCCAATGAACCGCGCATTCGCGCAGGTCTGGCAGATGGTCTGGAAGGGATCAGCGCCGTCGGCGACATCCGGGGCAGGGGCCATTTCATTGCCGTTGAACTGGTCGCGAACCGCGACACCCGGGCCCCTTTCCCGGCCTCGCATCGATTGTTCATGAAAATACGCCAACAAGCCTTAGAAAACGGCCTTATCTGTTATCCCGTCGGGGGCAATGTCGACGGGGTCAACGGCGACATCGTCATTCTGGCCCCGCCCTATAACGCAACCACCGCCGAATTGGACGAGATCACCGAAAAGACGGCCCGTTCCATCGCGCAGGTTCTGCGGGCCGAGGGTCTGGCCTAAAACCGCTTGCATTGGCCCGCTGTGCGCTGGAAGGTTCACAAAACTCTGCACAAGAGGCCCAAATGCCGATCAAGATCACTGCCATCCGCCCGCTCGACATCCGCTTTCCCACGTCCCGCAGTCTGGATGGTTCAGATGCCATGAACCCCGCGCCCGATTATTCGGCGGCCTATGTCATCGTGGAAACGGACGGCCCGCATCAGGGCCACGGCCTGACCTTCACCATCGGCCGCGGCAACCAGTTGTGCGTCGCGGCCATCAACGCACTTGCCCCCATGCTTTTGGGCCGCGAACTGGATGGGATCTTCGCCGATATGGGGGCCTTCTGGAAGGGCCTGACGGGCGACAGCCAACTGCGCTGGGTTGGTCCTGAAAAGGGCGTGATCCATCTGGCCACGGCCGCGCTGGTGAATGCTGTGTGGGATCTGTACGCCAAGACCCTTGGCAAACCCCTGTGGCAGGTCCTGTGCGACATGACCCCCGCCCAAACGGTGGCCCTTGTCGACTGGACCTATCTGTCCGATGCGCTTTCCCCGTCCGAAGCCACCGAGCGGTTGCAGGAAAAACAGGC
>CANHLE010000176.1 GCA_947461435.1 Paracoccaceae bacterium
CGAAGAACCTCAAAATCTGTTTATAACTGTTTATAACTTTTCGTTACATACAACAAAGACGCCCGAAGGCGTCTAAGGTGTTGATATATTTAGGAAGATTGGTGGAGCCAGGGAGGATCGAACTCCCGACCTCTTGAATGCCATTCAAGCGCTCTCCCATCTGAGCTATGACCCCGTACCGATCGAACGACGCATGGGCTGCGTCGTGTGGCGTTGTTTAGGGGAGGGCGCAGCGGGGTGCAAGCAGAAATATGCACCGATCTTGCGCCCCCCTCCCAGATTTATCAGACGTCTTCTTCGCCGCCCGGAACATCGGCAAGATCGTCCAGCGATACCGTGTCATCGGCATCATCTTCCAACAGCTCGTCGTCCAGTTCGGCATCATCGGTCACGCCCGTGGCGAGCAGATCTTCGTCTGCTTCCAGATCGTCAACCAACACATCATCATCTTTTTCAGGCGCAACGCGCGCGATGACGGCAGCGGCCATCTTGCGGCGTGCCGATTCGATATCCACCACTTCGCCCGTGTAGGGGCTGACGATGGGGCTACGGTTGAGGTCGTAAAAGCGTTTACCCGTTGTCGGACAAATGCGTTTGGTACCCCATTCAGGATTGGGCATGGTGATCCCTTATCAGCTTGAAATCCAGCGAAGCGTCCGCTTGCCACAGGACCGCGCAAGTGTCAAAGGCTTTTGCGACGATTGGATTGATGGCGGTTTGGGGGCGGCGCGACATGGCAGTTCTGCCGGGATTACCGGGGGTCGAGGTGGCGCTTCGCCGCTCGTCGCGGGCGCGGCGGTTTTCGCTGCGCGTCTCGCGGCAAACCGGGGCGGTGACGCTGACCCTGCCGGTGCGCGCGCGCGAATCAGAGGCGATCTCGTTTCTGGCGGCACAAGAAGCCTGGCTGCGCGACGCCTTGGTTCAGGTCAGCCCGGAACAGACCTTGACCTATGGAACCCAGATCCCCGTTGAGGGGCGTTTGTTGACCATCAGTCCCGGTCAGGGGCGGGCCATTGTCGTTGAGGGGGACCGGTTGATGGTTCCGGGCAGCCCTGACCGGCTGTCGGCGCGGCTGCAGGCCTGGTTGAAGGTTCTGGCCCGAGACAGGTTGGCCCGCGCCGTGGATCGCCATGCCGCCCTTTTGGGCCGCAAGGTGACGGACATCACCTTGCGCGATACCCGGTCGCGCTGGGGGTCGTGCACCGCGCAGGGCCGGTTGATGTTTTCGTGGCGGCTGATCATGGCCCCGCCCGAGGTGCTGGACTATGTCGCGGCCCATGAGGTGGCGCATCTGGTGGAGATGAACCATTCGGATCGCTTCTGGGCCGTGGTTGAACGGCTTTATCCCGGCTGGCAGGGGCGCCGGGCCTGGCTGCGCAATGAGGGGACGGCCCTGCAAGGCTTTCGGTTCTAGCTTGACCCCGCGGGCCGCGCCGATCAAGCTTGCCCCATGCCGATCACACCCCGCCTTGCCGATCCAAACGCCGCCGCGCATGAACGGCTGTACCGTGCCCTGCGCCAACAGGTTTTGCATGGCGAGATGGCACCGGGCCAATCCTTGACCCTGCGCGGGCTGGCCAAACAGTTTGACGTCTCGATGACGCCGGCGCGCGATGCCGTGCGGCGGCTGGCGGCCGAAGGGGCCTTCACGATTTCGTCTTCGGGCCGAATCTCGACGCCGGAACTGTCCCCAGAGCGGATTGAAGAGCTGGCCTCGATCCGCGCCTTGCTGGAGCCGGAAATGGCCTCGCGCGCGTTGCCGCGTGCCCATTTTGCCTTGATTGATCGTTTGGCCGCCATCAACAGCCTGAACCATGAGGCCGTGCTGAACCAAGATGCCGTGGCCTATGTGCGCACCAATCTGGAGTTTCACCGCACCTTGTATCTGCGCGCGCAAACCCCCGCCATGCTGGCCATGATCGAAACGGTGTGGTTGCAATTGGGGCCGACCATGCGGGCCTTGTACCAAAAAATCCGCCGCCGGGAATTGCCGCAGCATCACCGACATATCCTTGCGGCCCTGCGGGCGGGGGACGAGCCGGGCCTGCGCCTTGCGGTCCGCACCGACGTCACGCAGGGGTTGCGTCACCTGACAGCTTAGGCGCCCTGCGCAATTTCGCACAGACCGGAGGCAGTTTTGTGGCTTTCTTTCTGGGCCCGGTATCCCATATCAGGAACACCTGACAGCAAAGGAGATCCCCTATGTCGATCCGCCCCGTTCTTGAATCCCGCAAAGCCATGCCCGCGATGGAAGGGGCCGGGGTGAAACTGCACCGCGCCTTTGGTTTTCAAGATCCAACCGAGTTGGACCCCTTCTTGTTGTTTGACGATTTTCGCAACGACCGGCCGGTGGATTTCGCGCCGGGATTTCCCTGGCATCCGCACCGCGGGATTGAAACGATCACCTATGTTCTGGCCGGAACGGTCGATCATGCCGACAGCTTGGGCAACGAAGGGTCTTTGGGGGCCGGGGATGTGCAATGGATGACCGCCGGGCGCGGGATCTTGCACCAAGAGATGCCAAAGGGAAACATTGCCGGACAGATGCATGGCTTTCAGCTTTGGGCCAATCTGCCGGGGTCAATGAAGATGACCGCGCCGCGGTATCAGGATGTGAAATCCAAGGATATTCCCGAAATCATCGATGATGACGGCACCAAGGTGCGGGTGATCGTCGGCTCTTTCTGGGGCAAAACCGGCCCGGTGGATGGGATTGCCGCCGATCCGCAGTATCTGGACATCTCGGTTCCGGCGGGAAAACGCAAGAGTTTCAAGATCGACACGCGCCGCCGCGCCTTTGCCTATGTCTTTCAGGGATCGGCCAAATTCGCGGATGCCTCGCGCCCGCAAGGGGTGCTGTTGGAAAAGGAAGTCTTGGGCGAAGAGGTGAATATTCGCGACATGTCCGGCAATCGGACCCTGATCCGGTTTGGGGCGGGCGATGAGGTGACGGTGCGGGCCGGCGATCATGGGGTGCGATTCCTGCTGATCTCGGGCGCGCCGATTGAAGAGCCCGTTGCATGGCATGGGCCGATCGTCATGAACACCA
>CANHLE010000177.1 GCA_947461435.1 Paracoccaceae bacterium
GGGCGTTCGATCACCAGCTTGGCCACCTCCTGCCCCTTGCTGATCGGGGCAGACACGGGGCCGGTATAGATCACCTCTGCCTTAAGCCCATCATGGGCCAGCGCCGGGATAAGAAGAGTAAGGTCTTCTGCCGGCACCAGTCCGACGGTATCTGCATCGCCCAAATGAACCTGAGCGTCGGCCAGACGGATGCCTGCTTTTGCCACGGTTTTTAGGGCGAACTGCCGCATGGCCCACGAGGCTATACGCTCGGCCTCTTCAGCCCGCTCTTGCTCGCTTGCTAGTCCCGTAATGGCAAATATGATACGTCTGTCACCCTGTTTCACGGATCCTACCAAACCGTATCCCGCTTCTTCCGTATGCCCGGTCTTCAGCCCATCCGCCCCTATGCCCAATTTCAACAAGGGGTTTCGGTTGTTGGCATTCGCCGGTGCGCGATCCTTGTAATTGTATGAAGTCATGCCGAAAACGGGGTAATACTCGGGGAACTCCTCGATCAGACGACGGGCCAGCAGCCCAAGATCACGCATCGACATACGCTGGTTTGGGTCCGGCCAGCCGCTGGAATTGGCGAAATTTGATTGTTCAAGACCCAAGTCCTTGGCACGCTCCGACATCTGCGCGGCAAATGCCTCTTCCGTGCCGCCCAGACCTTCGGCGACGACGACACAGGCATCGTTCCCAGAATTGATGATCATGCCATGGATCAATTCTTCCACGGTGGGCCGATCATCTTCCTGCAAATACATTGTCGATCCGCCGCGGGCCGTCATCTCTACGGCGCGCGCCGAAACACCAAAAGTCGTCTCCATATTAACGCGGCCATCGCGCAACGCTTCGAAAAGCATATTGATCGTCATCAACTTGGACATTGACGCTGGCGGCACCGCCATTTCGCCGTTTTTGTCCATCAAGACCGTATGGGTGGTCATGTCATAAACCCAAGCAGAGGTCGCCCTTGTATCGAAAGCCCATATCGGAAATGCGATCAGACCCGCGAGTAAAGACATGTATAGGCGTTGCAATGTATAGGACATGAATGCCAAAGGGCCCCGTTTGTTAAGATTTCAAAAAGTAGGCATCGGCAAAACCTGCGGTTTTGATCGCCGTTAACGCGGCCCGATCGCCGCGGGCAGTCACTGACCAGAACGATTTTCCTTGCGTGGTTTCCTTTGTGATCGACGCCGTAATTCCCGCTTTTGCCAGTTGTGAGACTGCCCGCGTTGCATTGGCCTCGACCGAAAAGAACCCGATCTGAATCAACCTGCCCGACGCTGCCTGCGGCGCGACCTCGGTGGTTGTTTGCGGTTGTTCTGCCACTTTTGCTGCTGGAACCAAGGGTATGCTTGGATCCGGAGCAGCGGCAACGGCGGCCGTGGCTCCGGCTGCGATTGTTGCGGCATCCGCCTCGGCGCCGGGGTTCACCCCTTCGGCGGCATCTAAAATGGGCGCATTTGCATCTGGCCCCGTCACGGGCACCTCTTCGCGGCGCAGGGCCGTCACACTGATCTTGCCGGGCTCCCCTGCCAAAAGACCCAAAGCCTCTGCTGCATCCGAAGAGATTTGCAAAGCGGGACCTGGATTGTCACGCTCGCGCCGGAACAGGGCCCCGATCACAAACTTCCCATTTGCAGGGTTGCGGAGGATAACGCGCTCTGGGTCAGTTGCGTCTGGAGATGCAACCCAAACGCCGCCCAGCGATGGACGCCCATCCCATAGGGCATCGTCCGACACTTGAAATACCTCAGGCGCCTCGACATCGCGGTCAACCAATTTGACAGATTTGGCGCTGGGTGCCGGAAGGGCCGGCTGTTCTGCACCGACAACCTCTGCTTCATCGGTCTCGCCGCCGCTTGTCTGTGCTGCGTCCGCTGGCAGGGCACCGTCAAGTGGAACACTCGTCACGGTCTCCCCGGCAATCGATGTCGCAGTTCCCTCAATTGGTGCAAACATTCCGGTTCCGGTTTGGCAGGCGGACAAGCCCAAAACCGACGCGCTGCACAAAAGAAAATTTCTGATCATGTCTAGCCGCATTCAATGCCCCATGTGTCCATTCGGTCTATGCCGAATTTGATCAACCCTCAGCCTGCGTCGCCAAGCAGACCAAATCTGGGCCGAAAAAGGCCCGAATTTGCCATACCATACTGCTTTGTGTTTGTCAGGGAAAGCCACAAGGCTTGCGCAGGCTGGCCAGAAAGCGGAAACCCCCGTGGGCCGTTCCCGCTGGCACGCGGTAAATCTCCCGTCTTGGCCCTTCCAGAATCGATATTGTCCCGCTATCCCGCCCCAGACAGGAAGTGTGGCCGAGTGGTTTAAGGCTCTAGTCTTGAAAACTAGCGTAGGGGGAACTCTACCGTGGGTTCGAATCCCACCGCTTCCGCCAAATATAGTCCCTAAGACATTGTTATAATTGATAGATAAAAATTTAATTCCCCCATTTAATCCCCCAGCAGGCGCTGGATGTCTCGGACGGTCAGCGATCCCTCCGGAATGATGCGAACCAGTATCAGCAGTCCACTAGCTTTAATGGCCCAGATCTTGTGAGGCTGTTTAGACCAGTCGACTTCGAGTGCCCGATTCTTTAATAAGTTTGTAGATTGTAGAGGATGCATTCCCAGGTAGGGCGTTCGTGATTTGGAGCAAAGAAGGCGGCGCGGTTCACTATAGCTATCGCGGTGGTCTTATCGCGGTTTGGTGCCGCTCCTTTGATAGCGTAATGTGCAGCAAAGGAGATGAACCATGGGCACAGTCAGGACGGATGAATTTCGCAAGGATGCGGTGCGGATCGCGCTGACCAGCGGGCTTTCCCGCAAACAGATTTCCGACGATCTGGGTGTCGGCATGTCAACTCTGAACAAGTGGATCACAGCGCACCGTGACACTGATGTGGTCTCGGCTGAGGATCGTGAACTAGCCCTTGAGAATGAACGGCTTCGGCGCGAAAACCGGATATTGCGCGAGGAGAGGGACATCCTAAAAAAGGCCACTCAGTTCTTCGCGAGCCA